>NZ_JBFBBN010000057.1:0-63529 GCF_040682715.1 Amycolatopsis sp. NPDC051128
GGACATGGCCCTGACCACGCTCATCTCGTTCAACCGCGGCCTCGTCACCGCCGCGGAGCGCGACCGGGTGCTGGCGGTGATGCGGGAGGAGGGACTTCAAGTCCCTCAATGCGACATTCACGGCTTTCCGCCAGAGCTGACGCCAGGCTCCGCGCAGACCGTCCGGTTGCGGCCCGCGGCCTTCGCGCGCAGCAGGGCCGACTCCGCCGCGAGCAGCGCGTCCGCGAGCAGGCCGTCGGCCGGGCAGCTCGCCACGCCGACCGACACCGTCACCCCGACGAACTGCGGCCCGTCCCCCGAAGCCTTCAACGCCACCAGTGTCGAGGCGATCCGGAGCCGGATCCGCTCGGCGATCGCCATGGCGTCGAACCGGCCGGTGCCGGGCAGCAGCACGGCGAACTCCTCGCCGCCGGACCGGCCCACGAGATCCGCGGCACGGACCTCGTCGCGCAGGGTGTCGGCGACCGCGCGCAGGACGGCGTCGCCGACGCGGGCGCCGTAGCGGTCGTTGAGCTGGCGGAAGTGGTCGAGGTCGAGCAGTAGCAGGGCCGGGCCGGGGCCGTGCCTGCCGAGCCGGTCCAGTTCGGCTTCGGCGCCGCCGCGCCACGAAGCGCCGGTCAGCACGCCGGTGCCGGGATCGAGGGCGACGTGGTCGCGGCGGCCGCGGCCCAGTCCGCCGCGGTGCAGCACCACGGTGGCGCCGGCCAGCAGCGGCACGAGCAGCGGCGCGGCTTCGACGGCCCAGGCGAGCAGCAGGCCGAACGCGGTCATCGCGGCGTCGAAGGCGTGCCCCGGCGCGGCTTCGCGGGGCCGCCGGGGTCCGTCGGCGGCGGTCACGACCGCGGCGTTCACCGCGAGGAACACCAGCCCGGCGGCGGTCAGCAGGACGACGGTGCGGGCGTCGAGGACCTCGCCGAGCGGCCGGACGCCCGTCGCGGTGAGAAAGGCGCCGGCGATGAGACCGGCCAGCGCCGTCGCCGCGGCGCCGAACACCTGCCGGTACGCGGGTCTTCTGCGGACCCGGAACCACTGGTGCAGTGCGGAAAGCACGACCAGTGCGACGCCGAGACCGGGTCGGAGCACGAGCACCCCGGCGAAGATCCACGGCGTGTCGATGCCGGGGCCGAGCAGGGTGTCCTCGCGGTGGCGCTCCACCGGCCGCGCGAGCTCGGCCGACACCAGCATCCCGCCCAGGAGCAGCGCGAACGGCGGCAGCATCGCGGCGAGCGGCGGGAACCGGAAGGCGGCGAGGACGACGGCGGCCACGGCGAGGACGTCGATCAGGACGAGGTAGCAGACCTGGCCGCGGCGCGGCAGCCGCCATAGTGCCCACCGCCGCAGGGCCCAGCGCTGCAAGACGACGGCGGGCAGGAACCGGCCGGGGCGGCGTCCCCCGCCGGCTGCGACCGTGGAATCCCCCACCATTTCGGCAAACTAGCCGGTCGGCGGCGCGCTGTCACTCCGCCTTCAGGGGAATCTCACACCCTCGACGCTGGGCAGCCGTTCGCGCACGGTGGGTCACTTTCCGGCAGGAGAAGGGTTGACACGCACATTGGTCTAGTCCACTGTGGGATGGCACACCGTGCTCCTCCAGGGATGATCCCGCCGCCTCAAACCGGAGGTGCTCCACTCTGCGTGTTTGGAGGACCCCATGAAATCAGTGCGCCGTCTGGTGACCCTCGCCGTCGCGGCCGGAGCCGCCATGGCGACGGCGGTCGGTCTCGCCCCGCAGGCCATGGCCGCGGTCGACCCGGTGCTCGCGTCGCCGTACCTCTACCAGTGGGGCGGGCAGACCAGCCCCACCGCCGCGATGTCCGCGACCGGGGTGAAAGCGTTTACCCTCGCGTTCGTCCTGTCGGACGGCGGCTGCAACCCGAAGTGGGACGGCAGCCGTTCGCTGACCGGCTCGGACAAGACGATGATCCAGAACATCCGCAACGCCGGCGGGGACGTCATCCCCTCCTTCGGCGGCTGGTCCGGCACGAAGCTGGGCTCGAAATGCACGTCGGCTTCGGCCCTGGCGGGCGCGTACCAGAAGGTGATCGACGCCTACGCGCTCAAGGCGATCGACCTCGACATCGAGAACACCGACGAGTTCCAGAACGCGACGGTCCAGGACCGCATCCTCAACGCGGTCAAGCTGACCAAGCAGAAGAACCCGGACCTGCGCGTGGTCATCACCATCGGCACCACCACGACCGGCCCGGACACCTGGGGCAAGCGCCTGATCAACCAGGCCAAGGCGATCGGCGCGGGCGTCGACGTCTGGTCGGTCATGCCGTTCGACTTCTCCAGCGGCGGCGACATGGCCGCGCACACGAAGTCCGCGGTCGACGGGCTGAAGAACCAGCTCAAGACCACGTTCGGCTGGAACGACGACACCGCCTACCGGCACAGCGGCCTTTCTTCGATGAACGGCAAGACCGACAACGCGGGCGAAACGGTCACGGTGGCGAACTTCAATTCCATCCGCGGCTACGCGGCGAGCCACCACCTGGCCCGCTTCACGTTCTGGGCCACCAACCGCGACTGCGGCGGCGGCGGCGAATGCAGCGGCATCTCGCAGAACAAGTACGCGTTCACCAAGATCGTCGCCGGCTACGCCGGCTGACACCAGGCCCGTAGTGGGGCTGTCGGAGGCCCTCTCACCGGCACCGGGGTCGATGAGGGGGCCTTCGCGGGTCCGGCCCAGTAGCCTGGCCACATGTCCGATCAGCCGGGCCCGGCCGAGGCGGCTGCACTCGCGGAGGCGCTGATCCGGCCGCTCGGCGACCGGTGGGACCACACGCGGGCCGTGGCGGCACGTGCCACCGAGCTGCTCCCGGCCGTGCCGCCGCCGGAGCGAAACCCGCTCGTCTGTGCGGCCTGGCTGCACGACATCGGCTACTCCCCCGACCTCCGCACCACCGGCTTCCACCCGCTCGACGGCGCCCGGCATCTCCGGCTGCTCGGCTGGCCGTCGCCGGTGGTGAATCTGGTGGCCCACCACTCCGGCGCCCGGTTCGAAGCCGCCGAACGCGGTCTGTCCGGTCAGCTCGGGCAGTTCCCGTTCACCGCGTCGCCGACGCTCGACGCCTTGGACACCGCCGATCTGACCACCGGCCCCAGTGGCGAGCGCCTCGCGTTCCCCGCACGGATCGCCGAGATCCTCGAGCGCTATCCCGCAGACCACCCCGTCCACCGGACCTGGGCCAAGGCCGCGCCGATCATCGCGGAAGCGGTGCGGCGCACCGAAGCCCGGATCGCGGCTCAGCCCAGATAAGGGGCGGTCCGCCCCGGGTCCAGCGCGTGGTCGATCCGGAGCCGCATCGACGGATGAATGTCCACAGTGTCCAGCGCCGCCGGCGCGACCCACCGGACGGCCTTGGTCTCGGTGCCGTCCTCACGCGGCACTCCGCCGACCCACCGCGCCTCGAAGCACAGCGAGAACTGCTGGCGCACCTCACCGTCGTCGTAGGCCATCACGTGTCTCGGATCGGTGTAGGTACCGACCAGGCGGCTCACCTCCACGTCGAGCCCGGTCTCCTCCTTCACCTCGCGGACCGCGGTGTCGGTGATCCGCTCGCCCGCGTCGTGGCCGCCCCCTGGCAACGCCCACAGATCGTTGTCCACCCGGTGGATGAGCAGAACCCGGCCGGCGTCGTCCCGGATCACCACGGTCACCGAGGGGACGACGCTGGTGGCGGCCGGCGCCGCCGGATCGTCGAAGTAGTCGATTCGACCCATCGAAACTCCTGTCAGATCTCGGGTGTACCGGCCGACCACACCCGGTCGAACGCCCGCCGGTAGTGCTCCCACATCGAACCACCGGAAACCCGTCTCAGGTGCCACACGGGGCTCTGCCCGGCCAGCGCGCCGAAGGTGTGCCCATTGACGAGCAGATCGTCATCGAACCGGTAGAGCGAGTTGTAAAGCGTTTCGCCGTGCGTACGCACCTCGACCCCGTCGAGGCCGGCGACCTCGGCCAGATACCGCCGCATCAGCTGAACCCGGCCTTCGAGCCCGCCCGGCGTGCCCTCCTCGGCCGCCCGGCGGACCACCGCGGGAGCCGACTCGTCACCAACCAGGAGACGGAACCGCACTCCGGCGGCGGCCTTGTCCCGGATCAGCGGCACAAGGTCGTACTGCTCGACCAGGAACACGCCGGAAAAGACCAGCAGGTCCATCTCCTCGCGGAGGCCGGAGAGCAGATTCGTCCAGTTCGCCGCTGTGATCGCCGAGCGCGAAGGGTAGTACCGGAACAACTCCGTCTCGCCCGGCGACGAACGCGCGTCGTCGGACAACGACGGCCAGAGATCGGCTTCGCGGCACCCGAGCAAGGCGACGACCTTGTGCCGCGTGGTCCGGTGTGGCACCCGCTCGCGGCTGATCCACCGGTCCGCCGTCTTCGGATCGACGCCCACCACGTCCGCCAGCTTGCCCACCGTCAGGTTCGCGGCGAGCATCGCCGTCCTGAGCCGGTCGTTGGCCATGACGCACCTTCCCACGGGGACGTTCCGGACGTTTCGGCCGGGCCGCACCGGCCGCCGGGACGTCCGCGAAGGTCCCGGCGAACGCGGTTCCGGAGTCCCGCGATCCGCGGTTTCCTCGGACCATGACCTCGGAAGATCACCGGATCACCGTGCCAGGCGTCAAGCACCCGGAGGTGTGGCGCCGCTTCGATCAACCTCTTTGGTGCGAACCCGGCGGGTTCCCGCGATGGCGTTGACCGTCCGGCTCGACCTTGACCACCTCCACCTCGTGGCCCACGGGGAACGGCACCGCGCCCGGCTGAGCCACGTTCCCCGGCCGGGCGAGACGATCACCATGCTGTGCGGGTACGCCGATTTCGTCGAGTACACCGACCGGTCTGCCGGCCTCGTCGGAGTCCGGACCTGCTGGCCGTGCGATCTGGTGTACCGGCGGCAGGTCGGCGTTCGGGTCCCGGCGGATCACCCCGGGCTGCGCCGCCCCACCCCGCCGACGTGAACTGTCACACCGGCGCAACGTTCGTCGCCTACCTTCTGCGCATGACGAGGATCGAAGACGCCGGTTATGGCGACAAGGTGGTGGCCGTCGAGCCCGGCGGGATCGAACCCGTCGCCGACGCCGACCGGCACGGCACGCCCCGGCAGCTGGCCTGGACCTGGGCCTCCCCCAACCTCGAGTTCGCCACCGTCTTCGTCGGCGTGCTCGCCGTCACCGCCTTCGGGCTCTCCTTCACCCAGGCCGCGCTCGCCGCCGTCATCGGGAACGGGCTCGGCGCGCTCGCGCACGGTCTCCTGTCCGCGCGAGGGCCGCGGTACGGCGTGCCGCAGATGGTGCTCGGGCGGGCCGCGTTCGGCTACCGGGGGAACCTGCTGCCGGCCGCGCTGATGTCGGTGATGGCCGGGATCGGCTGGTTCGCCGTCAACAGCGTCAGCGGCGCCTTCGCGCTGACCAGCCTCACCGGGCTGCCCGTCCTGGCCTGCCTCGCGATCGTCGTCGCGCTGCAGATCGTGATCGCCTTCTTCGGGCACAACCTCGTCCAGGCGTACGAAAAGTACGTCTTCGCCGTCCTCGCCGTCGTGTTCGCCGCCGCGAGCGTCGTCGTCTTCGCGAAGGCCGGCCCGACGACGAACACCGGCACCGGTGGCGGGTTCCTCCTCGCCGTCGGCACCGCGTTCGGCTACACCGCGGGCTGGAACCCCTACGCCGCCGACTACACGCGCTACCTGCCGAAGACCGCGTCGCGACGCGCGATCGGCCTCTACGCCGGCACTGGCCTGTTCTTCTCCACCACCGTCCTGATGCTCGCCGGCGCCGCCTCGGTGACCATCGGCGGCCCGGCCGACGCCAATCCGGCGACGGCGTTCACCGGGCAGCTGCCCGGTTTCCTCGCCGCGGCGACGCTGCTGGCCATCACGCTCGGCGCGGTCGCCGCGAACGTCCTGAACGTCTACTCCGGAGCGCTGGCCTTCCTCGCCCTCGGCGTCCGGTTGCCGCTGGCCTGGCGCCGCGCCGTCGTCGCGCTCGCCTTCGGCGCGGTCGGGTTCGTGCTGGCCTGGCTGGGGCTCGCCGACGCCGGGCACGCCTACGAGAACTTCCTCCTGGTCATTGCGTACTGGATCGGCCCGTGGCTCGGCGTGCTGCTGGCCGACCACCACCTCCGCCGCGGCACCGAGTTCGGCGAGTTGCTCACCGACCGGCGCCACCGCAACGTCGCCGGGTTCACCGCGTTCCTCGTCGGACTGGTGGTGTCCGTCGGCCTGTTCGCGAACCAGTCGCTCTACACCGCGCCGGTCCCGAAAGCGGTGCCCGGCACCGGCGACCTGACCTTCGCGGCCGGGTTCGTGCTCGCCGCCGGGACCTACCTGCTGCTGCGCCGTCAGCGCCCATAGGGGTAGCCGTAGCCGCCGCAGTACGGGTAGCACTGGTAGGGGTTCATGGGCGGGCCCCACGTGGGCGGGGGTGGAGGCGTGCTCTTCGGCGTCGTGGTCACCGGCGGCGGCAGCTTCACCGTCACCGTCGGCGTGGGGGTCGGCGTCCGGCGCGCTTGCATCACCACCGGGGACGGCGTGCTCGTCTCGGTCGGGACCGCGAGCGCGCTCGTCGGCGACGGGACGCCGGTGGCCGGCTGCAGCTGCGGGAACGGCGTGGTCTGCTGGATGGAGTCCGGCTGCGCGGTCAGCACCAGCACCAGCCCGCCGAGCACCACGGCCACGCCGGACGCCAGCGCGAGCCGCCCGCCGGGACCCGCGGCGTCGGGCGCGGGAGCGCGGCGATCCGACGGCACCCCGGCCGCCGCGCTGCGCGACGCCCGCGCCGCCGGGGACGACCGGGAACCGACCTGCCGGGGCTGCACGCCGGTCTGCCGCAGCAGTTCGTCGACCGTGACCCGGTCCCGCCGCCTGCGCGCACTGCGCGTCATGCACGACCTCCACCTGTTTCCCCCGCCGCCGCGCTCGCCCGCGGCCGCCTGATCCCCGGTGGATACTAGGAATCCTTACAGGAATTGTAAACGCGCTGATCGCAGCGCTCTCGTTACCGTTTCGAGACAACCGGATCGTGTTTTCGGCCGTAGTCGTCAACGAGCCGCGAACCGCCGCCGCAGCCCGGCCACCCGCCGGGTCACCGGGACGAACTCCGGGAGCTTCACCAAGGCCAGCAAGCCGAAGGGCACCACCATCCCGAGCAACCCCTGGACCGGCAGTTTCACCCACGCGGCCGGAATCGCCCCGAGCGACGCGGGCACGGCGTACCCGGCGAGGACCGCGGCGACCACGCCGAGCCCGCTCGCGAAGAGGGTGATCAGGCCGACCCGCAGCGATCGCTTGCTGCGCAGGTGACCGAGCCGGACCCACAGCCAGACCTGGCCGAGCACGGCGCCGACCACGAATCCGGCGCCGTTGACGAGCATCACGCCGTAGACGACGTGCTCGCCGTCGAGCAGCCCGCGGCAGAGCAGCAGCAGCGGGATCTTCACCGCGGTCATCACGAGCATGATCAGCGTGGGCGTGCGAGCGTCCTTCATCGCGTAGAACACCCGCAGCTGCAGCATCACCAGCGCGAACGGCAGCAGCCCGACGGCGGAGACGGCCAGGGTCTGGCCGAGCCGCTCGGCGTCGTCCAGGGTGCCGCGGCCCCAGGTGAAGATCGCGATGCCGATCGGCGTGCCGACCACGGCCAGCACCGCGGAGATCGGCACGAAGAGCACCGTGGAGATGCGGGAGGCGAGCGAGAGGTCGCCGACCAGCGACACCGTGTCGCCGTCCGCGGCGGCGCGGCTCATCCGCGGCATCAGCGCGGTCAGCAGTGAGACGCCGAGGATGCCGTACGGCAGCTGGAAGAGCAGGGACGCGTAGCTGTAGGCGGTGACGCCGCCACTGGTGCCGCCGGTCAGCACCCGGGTCGTGACGACGAACCCGACGTGGCTCACCACGACGTAGCCGAGGATCCACGCCGCGAGCGTGCCGAACTCCTTGATCCGCGGGTCGAAACCCCACCGCCAGCGGAACCGGAACCCGGTGCGCAGCAAGGCCGGGACCAGCACGAGTGCCTGCACGACGATGCCGAGCGTGGTGCCGAAGCCGAGCACGAGCAGCTTCGGGTCGCCCATCCGGACCGGGTCGAGCGTCAGCTCCCCCGGCACCACCGCGAACACGACGAGCGTGCCGGTGACGACGACGTTGTTCAGCACCGGCGCCCACGCCGGCGGGCCGAAGACGTTCTGGGCGTTGAGGATCGCCGAAAGCAGCGCGAAGAGGCCGTAGAACAGGATCTGCGGCAGCAGGAGGTACGCCAGCGCCGTGGTCAGGGCCGGATTGGCGGTCGGAGACGATTTGTCGACATAGAGCGTCGTGAACAGCGGCGCGATCGCCACCGCGACGGCCGTGCCGACGACGAGCAGCAGCAGCGCCATCGTGATCAGCCGTTGCGTGTAAGCCCGGCCGCCGTCCGGGTCGTCCTGGGAACGCACCAGCAGCGGCACGACGACGCTGGCCAGCACGCCGCCGAAGAGCAGTTCGAACACGATGTTGGGCAACGTGTTCGCGACGGTGAAGGAGTCGTTGACGACCCCGGTCCCGACCACCGCGGCCAGCAGCAGCTTCGCCACGAACCCGGTGATCCGGCTGACGGTGGAGGCGACCGCCATCCGGCCGCTCGAGCGGGCCAGCGACGAGCCGGCGCCTTCGCCCCGGCCGGCCGTGACCGGCGAAGCGGGCGGCCGGGCGACGATCTGGGTGGCGAACTCGTCGTAGGGCCGCCGCGAGACGTCGGGGTCACGGGTCGGCCAGTGCGGGCCGCGCAGCTCGCTGGGGAGGAAGACCGTCGCCTCGTCGTCCACCGGTGGGGGGTGCTCCGCCATGGGCACAAGATTGCCAGGTCAGGGGCGCGCGTGGGACACCGAACGGGCGATCTAACCGCGACGCTCCGTGACGGGCGGCGGGAGGGTCTTCAGGCGGCGACGGTGATCGCCAGCGCGGCGCGGCCGGCCTCGGTCAGCTCGGCCGTGACGCGCCCGGTGGCGCCTTCGGCGGCGGGGCGGAGGTAACCGCCGTGGGCCAGCGCGTGCGAGGTGCTCTGATCACAACAAGCGAATCCGTCGACGAAGAGGTCGGGTTCGCAGCTGCGCGACATCTGTGCCCGGCCTGCTGCCACCGCCCTCAGCATCGCCATCGCGCGGTGGGTGAGCTCGACTCCTGAACCGGACACCGGACTGCCTTTCTCTCCGAACTGCTTACTACCTGTCATCGCCCATTGGGCCAATGGTGTTACTTACCGCCCAATGACGTCTGTACCCGGTCGGAGGTTCCGTCGCCGCGGCGACGCGCGGCGCGAAAAGTCTGTCGAAAGGCAGACGCGCCCGTCCCGCCGAGCTGCTCGAATCGAGGCATGAAAGCACTGATCAAGCGCGCGACGGCGATCGCCGGCGCGGCCGGGCTGCTCGTCACCGGCGCCGGGACCGCCACGGCGGGCGAGGGCCTGGCGTGGCGGGACTGCTACGACGGGCTGGCGTGCGCCGAGATCCGCGTCCCCGCCGACTGGGACCACGCCACCGGCGGCGACACGGTCACCGTCCCGCTGCTCAAGATCCCGGCCCGGGACCGCAAGCTCGGCTCGCTCCTGGTGAATCCCGGCGGACCGGCGCGGTCGATCCCCAACTTCGCGGTGCCGGGCTACCGCGACCAGTTCGCCGACCTCGCCGCGCGGTTCGACGTCGTGGTGTTCGACCCGCGCGGCCTCGACGTCACGTGCCCGGCGCCGGTTCCCGCGGCCCTGTCCGTGCCGC
Organism: Amycolatopsis sp. NPDC051128; assembly: GCF_040682715.1. NCBI lineage: Bacteria > Bacillati > Actinomycetota > Actinomycetes > Pseudonocardiales > Pseudonocardiaceae > Amycolatopsis > Amycolatopsis sp. NPDC051128. Next base: position 9,752 of record NZ_JBFBBN010000057.1, read on the forward strand.
TGGCCAAGAGCGCGTACGACTCCTACGCGGCCGCGAACGCGAAGTTCGCGGCGGACTGCGCCACGGCCATGGGTGGCTACCGCGGTCATCTCGGCGCCAGCCAGGTCGCGCACGACATGGACGCGATCCGGGCGTCGTTGGGCGAGCAGCGGCTCACCTACTTCGGCAGCTCCTACGGGACGGTGTACGGGCAGGCGTACGCCGGGCTGTTCGGCCACCGCGTCGGGCGCATGTACCTCGACAGCACGCTGGACCACACCCGGCCGGATCCGGTGGCGTGGGCTCGGGCCGGTGCCGTGACCGCCGAACGCAACCTCTTCCGGCTGGCCGGGTGGTGCGCGGCGGACGCCGGCTGCGCGCTGCACGGCCGGGACGTCATCGCCGTGTGGGACCGGCTGCTCGCCACGCCGGACGCGGTCACGATCGTCCGCTGGGCCGCGGCGCGGATCGGCGACGACCGGAGCTGGCCGGCCCTGACCGCGGGCCTCGCGCAGGCCGAAGCCGGGGACACGTCGGCGATGGCGCCCCGGCCCGGTCCGCCCGACGCCCGCCTCGCCCGCACGGCGTTCTGCGCGGACTTCCCCGACCCGGACGGCTTCCCGGCCCTGGAACGGGTGGAGGACGAGCTGCGCGCGGCCGCGCCCCGGGTGGGGTGGGCGGTGCAGCCGTGGCGGGTGTCCGGTCATTGCTCCGGTCTGCCCCGGGTCGGGCTGAACCGGCCGGCCGCGCTGCCGCCGATGCCGCGCGTACTGGTCGCGAACGGCGACGACGACCCGCTGACGCCCGCGGAGCACGGCCGCCGCGTCGCGGCGCAGCTGCACGGCGCCTACCTGCCGGCGGCGGGCAACCACGCCCTGTACCTGCGGGGCAACGCCTGCGTCCGCGACCACGTGCACCGGTTCCTGTGGACCGGGGAGCTGCCCGCGCCGGGGGCGCGCTGCGGCACCTCGGGCTGATGGGCGTGGGCCGCCGAACGCAGGGCCGGAGCGGGCTCGTGGCGGGCGCCGATCAGTCCCGGCGACACCGCGGAGACTCCCCCCGAACCCACCGACCACGCACAATGCGGACACGACCACCCACCGGACCAAACCATCGGCAGCCACCGGCCAACCCCGGCACCACCACCAAAACCCACCCCGGACCGCGTACAAAGTGGACATGACCACCGATCACCCGCCCGGACCGGACCGCTGGCGGGTGCTGACCCGGCTCGGCGGCACCGTCGCGGGCGACGCGCTGGTGGCCGGGGCGGCTGCCCTCCTCGTGCTGGGGCTGGGGCTGGCCGAGCGGGGCGCGGACGATCTGCCGGCGATGGCTGCGGCGGCCGTCGCTGTCGCCGCGCCGCTGCTGCTCCGCCGCCGCTTTCCGCTGGCCGCCGCGGCGGCCTGCGCCGCGGTCGTGATCACCGCCGGCGCGCCGAACTGGCCCGGCCGCCTGGTGGCGATGGCCGCGTTCGGGTCGGCGGCCTACCACCGCCCCCGGCCGATCGTGCTCGCCTGCTCGGTGGGCTGGCTGCTCGTCCTCACCGTGGCCGGCGTCCGCCCGGCGGGTGCGGCCGCCGGCTACACGGACCTGGTGCTGCTCGGCGTCGCGCCGGTCGCGGCCGGCTACGCCCTGCGCCTGCACCGCGATCGCGCCGACCACGCCGCCCGCCTCTACCGGGAGGAAACCCGCCGCGTCGTCGCCGAGGAGCACGCCCGCGTCGCCCGTGAGGTGCACGACGCCGTCGGCCACCACCTCACCCTGATCCGGTTGCAGGCCGGCGCCGTCCGCCACGTCATCCACTCGCTCCCGCCGGTGGCCGACCGGGCGCTGGCCACGATCTCCGCCGCCTCGGCCACCGCGCTCGCCGAGGTGCGCGCCGTGCTGACCACCTTGCCGGGACACGGAACCGCACTGTCCGATTTGGACGACCTGGTGGCGCGTGCGACCGGCGGCGGCCGCACCGTCACCCTCACCCGGTGCGGTCCGGCGCGGTCCGTGCCGCCGCTGGTCGACCACGCCGGCTACCGGCTGGCCCAGGAGGCGCTCACCAACAGCCTGCGCCATTCCGACGCGACCCGTGTGGACCTGCGTCTCGACCACCGGCCCGGCGCCGTCGTGATCAGTGTGGCGGACAACGGTTCCACCGGTCCCGGCGACGCGGCCGAAGGCGCCGGCCTGCGCGGTATGCGGGAACGGGCGCGGCTGCTCGGTGGCACGCTGCGGATCGAGCCGAACCACCCGACCGGCTGGCGGGTCGAAGCCCGGCTGCCGCTGTGGGAGGGCCCGTGATCCGCACGCTGCTGGCGGACGATCAGGAGCCGGTCCGCTGGGCCCTGCGCCTGGTCCTCGACGCCGAAGAAGACATCGAAGTGGTCGACGAAGCCGCCGACGGGGCCGAAGCGGTCGAGAAGGCCCGGTGGCGCGGGGTGGACGTCGTGGTGCTCGACCTGCGGATGCCGCGGCTGGACGGGATCGCCGCGATCCGCCGGATCGCCGAATCGGTCAACCCCGCACCGGCCGTCGTCGCCCTGACCACGTTCGACGTCGACGAGTACCTCTTCGGCGCGCTCCAGGCCGGCGCGGCCGGGTTCGTCCTCAAGGACAGCGAACCGGCGCTGCTGATCGACGCCGTCCGGGCCGCGGCGAAGGGGCAGGGGCTGATCGACCCGCAGGTCACCCGCCGCACCATCCGCCGGTTCGCCGAGCTCGCGCCCAGGCGCCCGCCGGCCGGCCTCGACCTGCTCACGCCGCGCGAACGCGAGGTGCTCTGGCACGTCGCGCACGGCATGAGCAACGCCGAGATCGCCGCCGCGCTCACCGTCGGCGAAGGCACGGTGAAGACCCACGTGGCGCGGGTGCTGGCCAAGCTCGGCCTGCGCACCCGGGTCCACCTGGTGATCTACGCCTACGAGCACGGGCTCCTGAACACGTCCTGACGAAGTCAGGCCGCGCCCCAGAAACCGTCCTCCTCCGCCGGGTCGGAGGAGAACAGCCACACCTCGGCGATCCGGTCGCCCTCGACCCGCAGCAGGTCGACGCCGTCCTGGTCCATCACCGTCCACTTGTTGGCGATCCGGGCCAGCGACGTGCGGGACGGGCAGGTCGCGGTCAGCACGTTGATGGCTGGGTGTTGCGGCACGGGCCACCATATTCTGGTCACGGTGCGGGAACCGTCCACACCGTAGGCCAGGCGAGCTCAGTCCGGCGTTCCGGCGAGCCGCACCTCGAGGGTGTGCGCCCACTCGCGGACGATCTGACGGCGACGGCGGGCATCGTCGGTGAGCAGGTTCGCCAGGCCCAGCCCGCGGCCGAGGTCCAGAGTGGCCTGGACCAGCTCCCGCACCCCCGGCCGGGACTCGTCGACGCCGAGCAGCTCGACCGTCACCCGGTGCGCTTCCCGCCCGACCCGGGCTTCCAAGGGCACCAGGATGTCCCGCAGGGCCTCGTCGGTCGCCGCGAGCGCCCAGAGCTGCAGGGCGGCGCGGAACAGCGGCCCGGTGTAGAGGTTCAGCACCATTTCGACGACGCGCTCGATGCGGGACGCCCCGGTCGGGAGGTCGGCGGCCTGGGCCCGCAGCTCCTCGATCTGGGACTGCCCGAGCAGGTCCACCGCCGCCACCACGAGGTCCTCGCGGGCCGGGAAGTGGTGCTGCGCCGCGCCGCGCGAGACGCCGGCGCGTTCGGCGATCCCGGCCACCGTGACGCCGTGCCAGCCGCGCTCGCCGAAGCTGTCGAGCGCGGCCTCGATCAGCCGCCGCCGCGTGGTGCGGCTGCGTTCCTGCTGGGGTTCGCGGACGCCGGTCAAGCCGGTTCCACCCAGAAGCCGAGCCGCGGGCCCTCCTCGGCGACGCCGGCGGCGCGGTACTTCGCGAAGTCGGTGACCTCGCGGCTCGGCCTTCCCTTCAGGTCATGCATGGATCCCTCCCGGGGGAAGCGGCACTTTCACGCGAAAGTGCCGCTTCCGGGTCAGTAGGACTTGGGCAGGCCGAGGCTGTGCTGGCCGACGAAGTTGAGCACCATCTCGCGGCTGACCGGGGCGATCCGGCCCAGCCGCACCGCCGTGACCAGGGTGCCGAGACCGTACTCGGTGGCCAGACCGTTGCCACCGTGGGTCTGCACGGCCTGGTCGGTGGCCCGGATGGCGACCTCGGCGGCGGCGTACTTGGCCATGTTGGCCGACTCTCCCGCGCCGAAGTCGTCACCGGAGTCGTAGAGCGAAGCCGCCTTCTGGGTCATCAGCTTGGCCAGCTCGAGTTCGATCTTGATCTCGGCCAAGGGGTGCGCGAGGCCCTGATGGGTGCCGATCGGGGCGCCCCAGACCTGCCGCTCGTTCGCGTAGCCGACGGCCTTGGCCAGCGCGTACCGGGCGATGCCGAGGGAGAACGACGCGCCCATGATGCGTTCCGGGTTGAGGCCGGCGAACAGCTGCGCGATCGCCGCGTCCTCCTCGCCGACCAGGGCTTCGGCGGGCAGGTGGACGTCGTCGAGGAACAGCGAGAACTGGTTCTCCGGCGCGACGACGTCCATCGGGATCTTGGTGTACTCGAAGCCGGGGGTGGGGACCGGGAGGATGAACAGCGCGGGCTTGAGCTTGCCGGTCCTGGAGTCCGCCATGCGGCCGACGACGAGCACCGCGTCGGCCTCGTCGACGCCGGAGATGTAGACCTTGCGTCCACTGAGGACCCAGTCGTCGCCGTCGCGCTTGGCGGTGGTGGTGATCTTGTGCGAGTTCGACCCGGCGTCCGGCTCGGTGATCGCGAAGACCATCCGCTTGCTGCCGTCGGCGATGCCCGGCAGCCACCGCTTCTTCTGCTCTTCGGTGCCGAAGCGGGAGATCACGGTGCCGCAGATGGCCGGCGAGACGACCATGAGCAGCAGCGGCGAGCCCGCAGCGGCCAGCTCTTCCAGCACCGCGGCGAGGTCGGCGATGCCGGCGCCCCCGCCGCCGTACTCCTCGGGGATGTTGACACCGAGGTAGCCCAAGCGCCCGGCCTCGTCCCACAGCTCGTGGGTCTTCTCGTCCGCGCGGGCCTTGCGGGCGTAGTACTCGTGCCCGTACTTGCGCCCGAGTTCGGCGACGGCCTCGCGGAGCGCGATGCGCTCGTCCGGCTCGATGAAGTTCATGGCGTTCATGCGTTGTCTCCCACCACAGTGTCCGATCGCGCGTCTCCGACGACGGCGAGGATCGTGCCCACTTCGACCTGCTGTCCGACCGTGACCGGCAGTTCCGCCACCACGCCGTCGGCGGGGGCGGCGATCCGGTGTTCCATCTTCATCGCCTCGAGCCACAGCAGCGGGTCACCGGCCTTGACCGGGTCCCCGGCCTGGACGGCGAGCCGCACGACGGTGCCCGGCATCGGCGCGACCAGCGACCCGGCGGCCAGGCCCGCGTCCGGGTCGGCGAACCGCGGCTCCGCCTTGAGCGCCACCGGGCCGAGCGCGGAGTCCACATAGGACATTCCGTCGTGGCGGGCGACGTCGAAGGCACGCCGCACCCCGGCGACCTCCAGGACGACCCGCCCCGGCTCGGCGCTGACCAGCTCGGCGTCGAACCCGTCGGCTTTCAAGCCGTCCCGCGTCAGCGAGTAGACGACCTCGTACTCGCGGCCGGCGACCGAGAAGACCTTGCGCTGCCCGGCCGAGCGGACGTTGCGCCAGCCACTCGGCAGCCTGCTCTGCGTGGTGGCCGACGCCCGGTTGGCCGCCGCGTCCGCCAAGGCCGCCGCGAGGGCGGAGAGGTGTTCGGTGTCCACAGTGGCCAACGGCGCGGCGAGGGTGTCGAGGCCGTGGCGGTCGAAGAACGCCGTGTCGGTCTCCCCCGCCAGGAAGGCTTCGTGCCGCAGGATGTTCACCAGCAGGTCGCGGTTGGTGACGACGCCGTGGATCTTCGTCGCGGCGAGGGCCTTGGCGAGCCGCCGGGCCGCTCCGGCGCGGGTCGGCGCCCAGGTGATCACCTTGGCGAGCATCGGGTCGTAGTGGACGCCCACCACCGAACCGGTCTCGAAGCCGGAGTCGAGCCTGAGGCCGGATCCGTGTTCGAACGAACGGTCCACATCGGGCACTGCGAACGTGTGCAGCGTGCCGCTCTGCGGCTGCCAGCCCGCCGCCGGGTCCTCGGCGTAGAGCCGGACCTCGATGGAGTGGCCGACGGTCGGCGGCGGGTCGGCCGGGAGCCGCTCGCCTTCCGCGATCCGCAGCTGCAGCGCGACGAGGTCGAGGCCGGTGACGTTCTCGGTGACCGGGTGCTCGACCTGCAGGCGGGTGTTCATCTCGAGGAAGAAGAACCGGCCGTCGGGTCCGGCGAGGAACTCGACCGTGCCCGCGCCGACGTAGTCGATCGCCTTCGCGGCCTTGCGCGCGGCGTCGAACAGCTCCTCGCGCATCCCCGCATCGACGAACGGCGACGGCGCTTCCTCGACGACCTTCTGGTGCCGGCGCTGGATCGAGCACTCCCGCTCCCCCACCGCCCACACCGTGCCGTGCCGATCGGCCAGGACCTGAACCTCGATGTGCCGCCCGGTCTCCAGGTACCGCTCGCAGAAGACGGTCGGGTCGCCGAACGCGGATCCGGCCTCCGCACTCGCACCTTCCACCGCCTCGGCCAGCTCGTCGAGCGAGCGGACCACGCGCATCCCGCGGCCACCCCCGCCGGCGGATGCCTTGGCCAGCAACGGAAGGTCATCCTGGGTGACCTGCTCCGGGTCCAGTTCGGACAGCACCGGCACACCGGCCGCAGCCATCAGCCGCTTGGACTCCACTTTGGAGCCCATCGTCTCGATGGCCTCGGGCGGTGGCCCGACCCAGGTGAGCCCGGCGTCGAGGACCGCGCGCGCGAACGCGGCGTTTTCGGACAGGAACCCGTAACCGGGGTGGACGGCGTCGGCGCCGGTTTCGGCCGCGGCCTTCACCAGCAGTTCGGCCCGCAGGTACGTCTCGGACGGCGTGTTGCCGGGCAGCCGCACCGCCGCGTCCGCCTCGAGCGCGTGCGGCGCGGCGGCATCGGCGTCGGAGAACACCGCGACCGTGCCGATCCCGGCGTCGCGGCAGGTGCGGAAGACGCGGCGGGCGATCTCGCCGCGGTTGGCGACCAGCAGGTTCTGGATCATCGCTCTCACATCCGGAAGACGCCGAAGCCTTCGGCGCCCTTCACTGGTCCATTGTGGATCGCGGACAGGCTCAGCCCGAGCACGGTGCGGGTGTCGCGCGGGTCGATGATGCCGTCGTCGTAGAGCATGCCGGAGAGGAACATCGGCATCGACTCGGCCTCGATCTGGCCTTCCACCATCGCGCGCATGGCCTTGTCGTGCTCCTCGTTGTACTCCTGGCCGCGGCTCTCGGCCGCCGCGCGGGCCACGATGGACAGCACGCCCGCCAGCTGCGCCGGGCCCATCACCGCGGACTTCGCGCTCGGCCAGGCGAACAGGAACCGGGGATCGTAGGCCCGGCCGCACATCCCGTAGTGCCCGGCGCCGTAGGACGCTCCCATGAGGACGGACAGGTGGGGCACCTTCGAGTTCGACACGGCGTTGATCATCATCGCGCCGTGCTTGATGATGCCGCTCTGCTCGTACTCCTTGCCGACCATGTAGCCGGTGGTGTTGTGCAGGAACACCAGCGGGGTGTGGATCTGGTTGGCCAGCTGGATGAACTGCGCCGCCTTCTGCGACTCCTCGCCGAACAGCACGCCCTGGGCGTTGGCGAGGACGCCGACCGGGTAGCCGTGGATGCTCGCCCAGCCGGTCACCAGCGAAGAGCCGTAGAGCGGCTTGAACTCGTCGAAATCGGAGCCGTCGACGACCCGGGCGATGACCTCGCGCGGGTCGAAGGGCACCTTGAGGTCGGCCGGGACGATGCCGAGCAGGTCATCGGCGTCGTAGAGCGGCTCGTCGTAGTCCGGCTTGGGCGACGGTCCCCGCTTGGTCCAGTTGAGCCGCTTGACTATGTTGCGGCCCAGCCGGATCGCGTCGGCCTCGTCGACGGCCAGGTAGTCGGCCAGGCCCGATGTGCGTGCGTGCATCTCGGCGCCGCCGAGCGACTCGTCGTCGGACTCCTCGCCGGTCGCCATCTTGACCAGCGGCGGGCCGCCGAGGAACACCTTCGCGCGTTCCTTGACCATCACGACGTAGTCGGACATGCCCGGCAGGTAGGCCCCGCCCGCCGTGGAGTTGCCGAAGACCAGCGCGACCGTCGGGCAGCCCGCGGCCGAGGCCCGCGTGATGTCGCGGAAGATCCGGCCGCCGGGGATGAAGATCTCCTTCTGCGTCGGCAGGTCCGCGCCACCGGACTCGACGAGGTTGATCGACGGCAGCCGGTTCTGGGCGGCGATGTCGGCGGCCCGGAAGCTCTTCTTGGTCGTCCACGGGTTGCTCGCGCCGCCCTTGACCGTCGGGTCGCTCGCCGAGATCAGGCACTCGACGCCTTCGACGACGCCGATGCCGGTGACGAGGCTGGCGCCGACGCGGTAGTCGGTGCCCCAGGCCGCCAGCGGAGAGAGCTCCAGGAACGGCGAGTCCGGGTCGAGCAGCAGCTCGATCCGTTCGCGGGCCAGGAGCTTGCCACGCTTGCGGTGCCGCTCGACGTACTTCTCGCCACCGCCGGCCACGGCCTTGGCGTGCTCGGCGTCGATCTCGGCGAGCTTCTCCAGCATCGCCTCGCGGTTCGCGCCGAACCCGGCGGCCCGCGTGTCCACTGTGGACCTCAGAGTGGTCATGCGGTGTATCCCAATCGCTTCGCGGCCAAGCCGGTGAGGATCTCGGTGGTGCCGCCGCCGATGCCGAGGATCCGGACGTCGCGGTAGTGGCGCTCCACTTCGGACTCGCGCATGTAGCCGAGCCCGCCGTGCAGCTGGACGGCTTCGTTGACCACCCATTCGGCGGCTTCGACGGCGGTGTTCTTGGCGAAACAGGCCTCGGCGACGACTTCTTCGCCTGACACGTGCCGGATCGCGGCGTGGCGGGTGTAGGTGCGCGCGACGTCGACCTTGCGCGCCATCTCGGTGAGCTTGTGCTGCACGACCTGCCGCGAGATGAGCGGCCGCCCGAACGTCTCGCGCAGCCGGCACCAGTCCACCGTCAGGTCGAGCGCGCGCTGGGCGTGCGCGTACGCCTGCACGGCCAGCGAAAGCCGTTCGGTGACGAACTGGGTGGCCACCTGCGCGAACCCGCTGTTCTCCACGCCGACGAGGTGCTCCACCGGCACCCGGACGTCCACGTAGGACAGTTCGGCGGTGTCGGAGCACAGCCAGCCCATCTTCTCCAGCTTGCGCGACACGGTGAAGCCGGGGGTCCCGCGCTCGACGACGATCAGCGAAAGACCGTGCGCGCCGTCGCCGCCGGTGCGCACGACCGTCGTCACGAAGTCCGCGCGGCAGCCCGAGGTGATGAACGTCTTGGCGCCGTTGACGACGTACTCGTCGCCCTCCCGCACCGCGGTGGTGCGGATCCCCGCGACGTCCGAGCCCCCGTCCGGCTCGGTGACCGCCAGCGAGCCGATCTTGTCGCCGTTCAGCGTCGGGCGCACCCAGCGCTCGATCTGCACCGGATCGCCCGCTTCGGCGATGTGCGGCACGGCGATGCCGCAGGTGAACAGCGACGCGAACAGCCCGCCGGACCCGCCGGCGTAGTGCGTCTCCTCGGCGACCACCAAAGCGTCGAGGTAGTTGCCGTCGCCCCCGCCGACCTCCTCGGGGAAGGCGACGCCGAGCAGGCCCAGGTCCCCGGCCTTGCGGTGCAGCTCCCGGGGCAGTTCCCCGGCGCGTTCCCAGTCGTCGAGGTGCGGCAGGACCTCCTGCTCGACGAACCGGCGCACGGTCTCGCGCAGCTCGGTGCGTTCGGGCGTCAGGAAGGGGTCCGTCACAAGAGCACCTCGGGGATGTCGATCTCACGCGACCGCAACCACTCACCCAGGGCCTTGGCCTGCGGGTCGAACCGGGCCTGCGACGCGACGCCCTCGCCGAGGATGCCTTCGACGACGAAGTTCATCGCCCACAGGTTCGGTAGCAGGTACCGCGTCACCGGCAGGTCCGCGGTCTCGGGCAGCAGCAGCTTGAACTCGGCGACGGTCAGCCGGTGCACGAGCCACCGCCAGGCCGCCTCGGACCGCACCCACACGCCGAGGTTGGCGTCGCCGCCCTTGTCCCCGCTGCGGGCGCCGGCGATCCGGCCGAGCGGTGCCCGCCGCACCGGGCCGTGGTCCAGTGGCTCGGGCAGCGCGGGTTCGTCCACTTCGGACAGCTCGCGAGTGGACGTCGAAGGTGCTATGTCGACTCGCATCCCGTCCGGCAGCACGGCGACGTGCGGCACCCGCGAAGCGTCCACATAGGCCGCGGTGTAGACGCCGTACGGCGAGGCGTCCGACGGCGGCGCGGTGACGTGGAACCCGGGATAGCTGGCCAGGGCCAGCTCCACGGCGGCGCCGCTGAACGCCCGCCCGGCCACCTCGGGGTCGGCGTCCTTGACGGCGACGTGCAGCAGCGCGCTCGCGGTCTGCTCGGTCTCGGCGTCGGGATGATCGGTGCGGGCCAGCGTCCACCGGACGTCGGCGGGCGGCCGGTCCTTCAGCGCCGCTTCGAGCTGTTCGCGCACCAGCGCGGCTTTTTCCTCGATGTCCAGTCCGGTGAGGACGAACGTCGTCTCGTTGCGGAACCCGCCGAGGCGGTTGAGGGCGACCTTCAGCGTCGGCGGTGGAGCCTCACCGCGGACGCCGGAGATGCGGACGCGGTCCGGCCCGTCCTCGCTGAGGGAGAGCGTGTCGAACCGGGTCGTGACGTCCGGCCCGGCGTAGCGCGCGCCGGTGATCTCGTACAGCAGCTGCGCGGTGACCGTGCCGGTGTTCACCACACCGCCGGTGCCCGGGTGCTTGGTGATGACGCTGGAGCCGTCTGCCTCGATCTCGGCGATCGGGAAGCCGGGCACGCCCAGGGAGTGCTCGGTGAAGAAGGCGTAGTTGCCGCCGGTGGCCTGGGCGCCGCACTCGATGACGTGCCCGGCCGCGACCGCGCCGGCCAGAGCGTCGTAGTCGTCGCGGGCCCAGCCGTAGTGCGCGGCGGCCGGGCCGACGACCACCGAAGCGTCGGTGACCCGCCCGGTGACGACGACGTCGGCGCCCGCGTTCAGGCACTCCGCGATGCCCCACGCGCCGAGGTAGGCGTTGGCGGTCAACGGTTTCCCGAACCGCAGTTCCTCGGCGCGCGCGACGAGGTCGTCGCCCTCGACGTGCGCGATCTTCACGTCGAGGCCGAGCTTGTCGGCCAGCTCACGCAGCGCGTCGGCGAGCCCGGCGGGGTTGAGCCCGCCCGCGTTGGCGACGATCTTGACACCGTTCTCCATGGCCAGCTCGAGGTTCTCCGCCAGCTGGCGCAGGAACGTCTTGGCGTAGCCACGGCTCGCGTCCTTCATCCGGTCGCGGCCGAGGATGAGCATGGTCAGCTCGGCGAGGTAGTCGCCGGTCAGGACGTCCAGCGGGCCGCCGGTGAGCATCTCGCGGACGGCCGAGAACCGGTCGCCGTAGAACCCGGAAGCATTGCCGATGCGATACGTCATGTGAACTGCCCCGGCTTACGCCCGTTCCCCGGTGGCCCGGCGAAGGCCTGCGCGATGCCCAGCCACTCCTCGACGTCGGCGCCCTCGGCGACCAGGTCGGTGTCGGCCGGGTGCCGCCGCTGGGTCATGACCAGGCAGAAGTCCAGGGCACTGCCGGTGAGCTTCTGTTCGGCGTCCTCCGGGCCGAACGCCCAGGTGGAACCGTCGGGCGCGGCCAGCTCGACCCGGAACTCCCCGGCCGGCGGGGCGAGGGAGTTGACCTTGTAGGCGAAGTCGCGGGTGCGGGTGCCGAAGCGGGCGATGTGCCACAGCCGCGCGGTCGGCTCGCGGGTCAGGCCGAGCGCGTCGAAGACGTCCTGGCCGTGGGCCCAGGTTTCCATCATCCGCGCGGTCGCCATCGAGGCCGCGCTCATCGGCGGGCCGTACCAGGGCAGCTTCCGCCCAGCCGGCACGGCGGCGAGGGCCGCGGCCAGCTCGGCCCGCCCGGCACGCCAGTCTTCGAGGATCTCGCGCGGCGGCCGCTTCGCACCCTCGGCCGCGCCGACGTCGACGTAGTCCTCCCCGATCCGGAGGATGCTTTCGACCTCGGCCTGCCACTTTTCCGGGTGGGCCGCCGCGATCAGCGCCTTGCGGTCGGTCCAGGCCAGGTGCGCGATCTGGTGCGCGATCGTCCACCCCTCGGCCGGTGTCGCGCGCGCCCAGTCCGCCGCGGGCAGCTCCGCCACCACGTCGTCGATCGTTCGTGTCTCCGCGTCGAGATCCCCGAGGATCACGCCGAGATCCGCCATCGCCGCCTCCTTGCGTCCGCCGTCCAGCGTCGCACCGGGCAACGGAAAAATCAAGCACGCCTGATTGTTTCAGCCCGGACGCTGCGGACACACTATTGACATCTTGCCAGTAGCGTCGGACTGCAATACTTTCGTCGCCATGGCCGACTACGCCGAGATCACCTACGCCGTCGCGGACCGGATCGCCACGGTCACGCTGAACCGTCCCGAGGCGCGCAACGGCTACACGATCCGGATGGCCGACGAGCTGGGCGCCGCGATGGACCGAGCCGACCGCGACGAGGACGTCCGCGTCGTCGTGCTCACCGGCGCGGGCAAGGACTTCTGTGTCGGCGCCGACCTGTCGCAGGGTGGCTTCGACTTCGACCCGTCGACGGGCCCGGACGCCGCCTGGCAGGAGCCCGCGGGCCGGTGCTCGAAGCGGATCTTCACCATGAACAAGCCGGTGATCGCGGCCCTGCACGGCGCGGCCGTCGGCGGCGGCGTCACGATCACGCTGTCCTGCGACTACCGGCTCGCCTCGGAGGACTCGCGGTTCGGCTTCGTGTTCACCCGCCGCGGCATCTACCCCGAAGGCGCGTCGGCGTGGTTCCTCCCCCGGCTCGTCGGCATGGGCACCGCGCTCGACTGGATGATCAGCGGCCGCGTCTTCCCCGCCGCCGAAGCCCTCGAAAAAGGCCTCGTGCACAAGATCTTCCCCACCGGGACCGTGCTGGACGAAGCCAAGAGACTCGCGACGGAGATCGTCGAGACGACCGCGCCGGTGTCGGTCGCGGTCACCCGGCAGCTGCTCTACCGGATGGCGAGCGCGGAGTCGCCGTTCCCGGTGCACGCACTCGACTCGAAGCTGATCGGCGGCCTCGGCGCGAACCCGGACGCCGTCGAAGGAGTCATGTCGTTCCTGCAGAAACGGCCGCCCTCGTTCGGCATGCGCGTCGAGAAGGACCTGCCCGGCTACCTGCCCTGGCTGGAGAAATGACCGCTTACCCGCCGCAGCCCTGGAACCTGGTCGCCGACGCGCACGTGTCGATCTGGCGGGTCCCCGCCCGCGACGTGCACCCGGCCGCCCTGTCCGTCGCCGGGTACACCTCCGTGTTCACCGCCTGGATCGCCTACCGGGAGCCGGGGCAGCTCAGCTACCACGAGCTGCTCGCCGCCGTCCCGGTGCGCGGGAAGCGGACCACCTGCACGATCACGCGGATCTGGGTCGACAGCGAGGTCTCGCTCGCCGGCGGCCGCGAGCTGTGGGCCATCCCGAAGGACCTCGCCGCCCTGCGCTTCACCGACCGGACCTACACCGCGGCGACCGGCGACGACTGGATCGCCACCGCGGCCTTCACGCCGAGGCCGGGCTCGCCGCTCGCGCTCCCCAGCCGGTTCGACGTCCTCCAGGACCGCGACGGCACCCCCGTGCGCACCCCCGTCGGCGCGAAGATCCGACCGCGGCTCGCCGCGGCCGACTGGGTGGTCAACGCCGGCGGTCCGCTCGGCTACCTGGCCGGCCGCCGCCCGTTCCTGAGCCTCGCCCTGCCCGGCACCCACCTGCGGTTCGGGGCTTGAGCTGCACCTCAGGGTGATCGCGCAACATCGCCAGAGTGAACTCACGACACGCCATCTAGGGTCCCGCGCGCATCTCGACCCCTACATGTAGTCTCTGGGAACCGGCAGCCCCCAGCGACGGGGAGACCGCTGCGGAGGGTGGCCGGGCAGCTTTGAAGAACCTGCAGCGCACGGCCTCGGGAGGTCGTGCGGCGATCCAACGCGCCCGAAACTTGGAGACACGCATGTCAGTCGAGACCGGTCAGCGGCCGTCCGCCGCCGACACCCCCACCGCGATCCGGGTCATCCGGCGGGACGGCAGCGTGTCGCCGTTCGACGCCGGCAAGATCTCGGTGGCGCTGACGAAGGCGTTCCTCGCGGTCGAGGGCGGCGACGCCGCCGCGTCCTCCCGCGTGCACCACGTCGTCGCCGAGCTGACCCAGCAGGTCGAGACGACCCTGCTGCGCCACGCCGGGCCCGAGACGGCCCTGCACATCGAGCAGATCCAGGACATCGTCGAGCTCGCGCTGATGCGCGGCGAGCACCACAAGGTCGCCCGCGCCTACGTCCTCTACCGCGACGAGCGCGCGAAGGCCCGCGAGGCCGCCAAGCCGGTCGCGGCCGAGGTCGCGCTGAACGTCAAGGGTGTCGACGGCGTCCTGCGCCCGCTCGACTGGGCCCGCGTGTCCCACGTCGTCGGCGAGGCCGTCGCCGGGCTCGAGGACGTCACCGCCGAGCCGGTGCTGGCCGAGGCCAAGCGCAACCTCTACGACGGCATCAGCGCCGACGAGCTGGCACTGGCCCAGGTCCTGGCCGCCCGCGTGCTGGTCGAGCAGGAGCCGAACTACTCGTACGTGTCCGCTCGGCTGCTGCTGGACAAGCTGCGCGGCGAGGCGCTGAGCTACCTGGCCGGCACCCCGCGCCTGGCCAGCCAGGACGAGATGGCGAACGAGTACCCCGCGTACTTCCGCGCCTACCTGCGCCGCGCGATCGAGCTGGAACTGGTCGACGCCGAGCTGCAGCGCTTCGACCTGGACAAGATCACCGCCGCGATCCGGCCCGAGCGCGACCTCGACTTCGGGTTCCTCGGCCTGCAGACGCTGTACGACCGGTACTTCCAGCACCACGACGGCACCCGCTTCGAGCTGCCGCAGGCGTTCTTCATGCGCGTCGCGATGGGTCTCGCGATCCGCGAGGACGACCGCGAAGCGCGCGCCATCGAGTTTTATGAGCTGCTGTCGAGCTTCCACTTCATGGCGTCCACCCCGACGCTGTTCAACTCGGGCACCACGCGCCCGCAGCTGTCGTCCTGCTTCCTGACCACGGTGGACGACGACCTGGACTCCATCTTCCAGGCGTACAAGAACAACGCGCTGCTGGCGAAGTACTCGGGCGGCCTCGGCAACGACTGGACCCCGGTCCGCGGCCTCGGCGCGCACATCAAGGGCACCAACGGCCAGTCGCAGGGCGTCGTGCCGTTCCTCAAGATCGCCAACGACACCGCCGTCGCCGTGAACCAGGGCGGCAAGCGCAAGGGCGCGGCGTGCGCGTACCTCGAGACGTGGCACGTGGACATCGAGGAGTTCCTCGACCTGCGCAAGAACACCGGTGACGACCGGCGCCGCACCCACGACATGAACACCGCGAACTGGGTGCCCGACGAGTTCCTCCGCCGCGTCGAGGCCAACGCCGAGTGGACGCTGTTCTCGCCGAACGAGACCCCGGACCTGCACGACCTCTACGGCAACGAGTTCTCGGCCCGCTACCGCGAGTACGAGGCGATGGCCGACCGTGGCGAGATCAAGGTGTTCCGGCGCGTCCGCGCGGTGGACCTGTGGCGCCGCATGCTGACCATGTTGTTCGAGACCGGCCACCCGTGGATCACGTTCAAGGACCCGTGCAACCTGCGCTCGCCGCAGCAGCACGTCGGCGTCGTGCACTCGTCCAACCTGTGCACCGAGATCACGCTGAACACGAACCCGGAAGAGGTCGCGGTCTGCAACCTCGGCTCGGTGAACCTGCTCAAGCACGTCACCCCCGCGGGCCTGGACACGAAGCGCCTCGAGAAGACCGTGCGCACCGCCGTCCGCATGCTGGACAACGTGATCGACATCAACTTCTACACGATCCCGGAGGCGCGCCGTTCCAACCTGCGCCACCGCCCGGTCGGCCTGGGCATCATGGGCTTCCAGGACGCGCTGTTCGAGATCGGCGTCCCCTTCGCCTCCGAAGCGGCCGTCAAGTTCGCCGACGTCAGCATGGAGCACCTCTCCTACTACGCGATCTCGGCGTCGACCGACCTCGCCGAGGAGCGCGGCCAGTACCAGTCCTTCGAGGGATCGCTGTGGAGCAAGGGCATCCTGCCGATCGACTCGCTGCAGCTGCTCATCGACGCCCGGCAGGGTGACGGCCTCGACGTCGACACCTCCACGACGCTGGACTGGGCGCCGCTGCGCGAGCGCGTCAAGACCGTCGGCATGCGCAACTCCAACGTGATGGCGATCGCGCCGACCGCGACGATCTCCAACATCTCCGGGGTCGGGCAGTCGATCGAGCCGCTGTTCCAGAACCTGTTCGTCAAGTCGAACATGTCCGGCGACTTCACCGTCGTCAACCCGCACCTGGTCAAGAGCCTCAAGGCCCGCGGCCTGTGGGACGAGGTCATGGTCAGCGACCTGAAGTACTTCGACGGCAGCCTCGGTCAGATCGACCGGGTGCCGGACGACCTGAAGGCGCTGTACGCGACCGCGTTCGAGATCGAGTCCAAGTGGATCGTGGACGCCGGTTCGGTGCGCCAGAAGTGGATCGACCAGGCGCAGTCGCTGAACCTGTACATCGCGGCGCCGAGCGGCCGCAAGCTCGACGAGCTGTACCGCTACGCCTGGCACAAGGGCCTCAAGACCACGTACTACCTGCGGGCGCAGTCCGCGACGCACGTGGAGAAGAGCACCCTGCGCGGCACCGACGGCAAGCTGAACGCCGTCTCGGCCACCCCGGCCCCGGCGGCTCCCGCGGTGACCCCGGCTCCCGCGCCCGCCCCGGCGCCGTCGCCGGCCCCCGCGCCCGACGTGGACTTCGTCGCCACCGACGGCGCCGCCTGCCGCATCGACGACCCCGACTGCGAAGCCTGCCAGTAAAGGAACCCCTGCACAGATGACCAACGTGGAGACGACGGACGCGACCGGCCTCGGGGAGATCGAGGTCGGCGCCGCCCGGATCAACGTCGACGACAAGCGCATGATCAACGCGCGCGCCGACGTCAACCAGCTGCTGCCGATGAAGTACACCTGGGCCTGGGAGAAGTACCTGGCCGGCTGCAACAACCACTGGATGCCGACCGAGGTCGCCATGCAGGCCGACATCGCGCTGTGGAAGTCGAAGGACGGCCTCACCGAGGACGAGCGGCAGATGCTCAAGCGCAACCTGGGTTTCTTCGCGACCGCGGAGTCCCTGGTGGCCAACAACATCGTGCTCGCGGTGTACCGGCAGATCACCAACCCCGAGTGCCGCCAGTACCTGCTGCGCCAGGCGTTCGAGGAGGCCGTGCACACGCACACCTTCCAGTACATCTGCGAGAGCCTCGGCCTGGTCGAGGGCGAGCTGTTCAACATGTACCGCGAGGTCCCGTCGATCTCGGCGAAGGACGCGTGGGCGCTGAAGTACACGCAGAACCTGGAGAACCCGGAGTTCGAGACCGGCACGCCGGAAGCGGACCAGGCGTTCCTGCGTGACCTCGTCGCGTTCTACGTGATCTTCGAGGGCATGTGGTTCTACACCGGCTTCGCGCAGATCCTGTCGCTGGGCCGCCGGAACAAGATGGTCGGCATCGCCGAGCAGTACCAGTACATCCTGCGCGACGAGTCGATCCACCTGAACTTCGGCATCGACTGCATCAACCAGATCAAGATCGAGAACCCCCACCTGTGGACGCCGGAGTTCCAGGAAGAGGTCCGGGGGATGCTGAAGGACGCGTGCGAGCTGGAGGTCGCGTACGCGCGCGACACCATGCCGCGCGGCATGCTCGGCCTGTCGGCGCAGCTGTGCGAGCAGTACATGCACTTCATCACCGACCGGCGCGCGCAGCAGATCGGCCTGTCCCCGATCTTCGGCGAGACCGAGAACCCGTTCCCGTGGATGTCCGAGGCGATGGACCTGAAGAAGGAGAAGAACTTCTTCGAGACCCGCGTGATCGAGTACCAGTCGGGCGGCGCCCTCGACTGGGACTGACGACGTAACTCGCGTGATTGAGCGCGTATCTCGCGTGATTGGGGCCGTAACTCACGAGTTACGGCCCCAATCACGCGGATGACGTCTCCGATCACGCGAGTTACGGCCCCGCTCACGCGTGTCGCCCGAAAAGGGTGTTGTCAGGGCGTCAACAAGGGTGCATGGTGGTGGGGTAGCCGATCTCGACGGGGAGATGGTCACCTTGACGAGCACCATGGGCCGGGCCGCCGAAGCACTGCGAGAACGCGTGCCGCCGCTGACCGCCCTTCCCCTCCCCCGCCGCGTCGACCAGCGCTGGCTGCGCTCGCGCTGGCCCGTCCAGGAACTCGCGACGCCGCCCGCGGGCAGCGGCCTTAAGCCCGTGCTGGGCGACGAAGGCCCGCCGGTGGTCGGGCACATGCTCGAGATGATGCGGTTCGGGCCCGCGTTCGGCCTCCGCCGCCACGAGCTCTACGGCCCGGTGTCGTGGACCGGCGGGTTCGGCCGGCGGATCGTCGCGCTGTCCGGGCCGGAGGCGACGCAGATCGCGCTCGTCAACAAGGACAAGGCGTTCTCCCAGGAGGGCTGGAAGTTCTTCATCGAGAAGTTCTTCGAGCGCGGCCTGATGCTGATGGACTTCGGCGAGCACCACCTGCACCGCCGGATCATGCAGGAGGCCTTCACCCGCCCGCGGCTCGCCGGCTACGTCGGCGAAATGGGCCCGGCGCTGCGCGAAGGCGTCGCGAGCTGGGGGTCGAACGAGCGCCCGCGGCTGTACTGGGCGCTCAAGCAGCTGACCCTCGACGTCGCTACGCGCGTGTTCATGGGCATGCGCAGCGGCGGCGACGCGCACCGGATCAACCGCGCGTTCGTCAGCTCCGTGCGCGCCGGCACCGCGCTGGTGCGCTTCCCGGTGCCCGGCGGGCGCTGGTCGGCCGGGCTGCACGGGCGGAAGGTCCTCGAGCGCTACTTCGCCGAAACCCTGCCCGTCAAGCGGAAGGCGAGCGGCGACGACCTGTTCACCGCCCTCTGCCACGCCACCACCGAGGACGGCGATCGGTTCTCCGACACCGACATCGTCAACCACATGATCTTCCTGATGATGGCCGCGCACGACACGACGACCATCACCAGCAGCGCGATGGCGTACTACCTCGCGAAGCACCCGGAATGGCAGGAACGCGCCCGCGAAGAGTCCCTCGCCCTCGGCGACGACCTCCTCGACATCGACGCCGTCGACCGGCTCGAAACCCTCGACCTCGTCATGAAGGAGGCGCTGCGGCTGGTAGCGCCGGTCCCGTCGCTGACCCGCCAGACCGTCAAGGACACCGAGGTGCTCGGGTACTACATCCCGGAGGGCACGCTGGTCGGCGTCTCGCCGACGGTGAACCACTTCACCCCGGAGTGCTGGACGAACCCCTTCACGTTCGACCCCGAGCGGTTCGCCGAGCCGCGCCGCGAGGACAAGTCGCACCGGATGGCGTGGATGCCCTTCGGCGGCGGCGCGCACAAGTGCATCGGGCTGCACTTCGGCGGCCTCGAGGTGAAGTTGCTGATGCACGAAATGCTGCGCGCCCACCGCTGGTCGGTTCCGGAGAGTTACACCGCGCGCTGGGACTACGTCTCGCTGCCGGTGCCCGCCGACGGTCTTCCCGTGCGCCTGACCCCGCGCTGACCGGCACCGGCCCCGGCCCCGGGATCGGGCGGGCCCTGTCCCTCACCGCATACACCCAGTGGCAAAAAGCTACCGTATGCGGAGATTCGTTCACTCGTTCAGCCGGTAGACACCCGGTGGCGCGCATGATGGCGTGACATCGATCGCGGGCGAGGGGTGCTTGACGTGGGTTCATGATCCCCGGAACCGTGGCTGACCTGGCCTGAACTGTGCGTGAAGAGGTGGAGAGTGCGTGAGCCCGGTGCCGCGCCAGGACTGCTGGACGTGGCCCGCCGGTGGGCGGCGACATTGGCCGACACCAAAGGAGTAACGCTTCCCCCGGAGGAGCTCGAGCCACTGCTGCTGGAGGTCGCGCACGACGCGGTCGGCCACGCCGACCCGGGGCACGACGGCGCGCTGCTGCGGTTCACCGCGCTCTACGCCGCGTCGCCGATGGGGATCGCGCTGGCCGGCCCGGACGGCGACATCGTGGAGGCCAACCTCGCGCTGGGCCAGCTGCTCGGCTGCTCGCCGGAGAAGCTGCGCGGCCGGCACATCACGGATCTCGGCTCCACCGACCACGACGTCTCGCGGCTCAAGGCGGGGCTCGAGCAGGTGCGCTCCGGGCGGGAGCGCTACCAGGAGCGGATGCTGCTCGACCACACCGAGGACGGGCAGCTCTGGACGGACGTCACCCTCGCCCGGCTGCCCGGTGACCGGCCGGGCTCGGTCTACCCCGTGCTGATGGTCTCCGACGCGAACGAGCTGCACCTGCTGCGGGAACGCCTGCTGCACCAGAACGTGCACGACCCGCTGACCGGGCTGCCCAACGCGTCGTCGTTCACCACCAAGCTCGAAGCCGCGCTCGGCGCCGGCGCGCAGGACGACATCGCGCTGATCTACCTCGACGTCGACGGCTTCAAGGTGATCAACGACGGCCTCGGCGCCGGCGTCGGCGACCAGGTGCTGCGCGGGATCGCGGGCAAGCTGTCGGCCGTGTTCGCCGGCCGCCACGACGGGTTCGTCGCGCGGCTGTCCGGTGACGGCTTCGCGGTGCTGCTGCGGGGCGAACTCGCCGCCACCGAGGTCATCGAACTGGTCGAGCGCGCGCTGGAAGACCTCAACGAGCCGATCTACCTCGGCGGGCACGGCATCGGCGTCAGCGCGAGCGCGGGCATCGTGGTGCGCGCGGCCGTCGAAGGCGGCGCCGCCGAACTGCTGCGGGCCGCGGAAATCGCGCTGCACCGGGCCAAGGAGGCCGGCAAGGCGCAGTGGATGATGTTCGACCCCGAGCTGGACGCCCGCGACCGCGGCCGCTACCAGCTGGGCGCGGTGATCGCCGGCGCCTTGGAGAACGGCGAGTTCTCGCTCGTCTACCAGCCCACGGTGAGCCTCGCCCACCCCGACGAGCTCGCCGCGGTCAACGCGGGCCTGCGGTGGAACCACCCGGAGAAGGGCGAGCTCGGCTCCGACGAGTTCTACCCGCTGGCCCAGACCACCGGGATGACGGTGCCGCTCGGCCGCTGGCTGCTCGCCGAGTCCATGGCGGCGACCGCCCGCTGGCGGACGCGTTTCGGCGACGCCGCACCGGACATCTGCGTCCGGCTGCCGGCGCGGCTGGCCATCGATCCCGACCTGGTGCTGCTGGTCAAGGAGCAGCTGGACAAGCACGGGCTGCCGGCCGGCGCGCTCCGGCTGTGCACCGACCGCGACTCGGTGCTCGACCCGAGCGGCGAGGTGCTGGACTCGTTCGCGGTGCTGGCCGACCTGGGCACGCAGCTGGTGCTGACCATCTCGGGCTCGGCCGACCTGGAGCTGATCCCGCAGCACCACCTGCCGGTGCGGCACGTGACCCTCTCCGGCGCGGTGGTCGACGCGCTCGACACCGACGAGCCGGCCGAGGCCGACCTCCGGCACCTGACCCAGCTGATCACCCGTGCCCGCGAGCTCAAGCTGTGGGTCGGCGCGGAGGGCGTCCGCACGCACGACCAGGCGGCGCGCCTGCGACAGCTCGGCGTCGCCGCCGCCCGTGGTCCCTTCGTCTCCGACTCGGCCACCGGAGACGAGGTCGACGAGCTGATCGCCCGGCACCCCGGTTGCCAATCCGACTGAAAGTAGGCGGACACGGTCCGCAGCCGATCCGCACGAGGCAAGGTTTTCCGCCGTGGCTGCCGTCGGATTGGCAACTGGCGGCACAGTAGACCAAGCCGGTGTCCCGGCGGCTCCGAAGACCCGGCAGGATGGGTTCCGCCGCCGACGAGAAAGGACGTCCATGGACGCCGGAGACCTCGCCCCCGACTTCACCCTGCCCGACGACCAGGGCGCCGAGCGCGCGCTGTCGGACTTCCTGGCCACCGGACCGGTGGTGCTGTTCTTCTACCCGGCCGCGATGACCGGCGGCTGCACGGCGCAGAGCTGCCACTTCCGCGACCTGGCCGCGGAGTTCGCCGAGCTCGGCGCGCACCGGATCGGCATCAGCCCGGACGGCGTGACCAAGCAGCGGCAGTTCTCCGAGGCCAACGGCTTCGACTACCCGCTGCTGTCCGATGTGGAGGGTGAGGTCGCGAAGCAGTTCGGCGTCTGGCGGAAACTCCTGCCGCTGCACGCCAAGCGCGTCACGTTCGTGATCGGCGAGGACCGGAAGGTCCTCAAGAAGATCAAGAGCGAGCTGAACTTCACGGTGCACGCCGACCAGGCGCTCAAGGTGCTGCGGGAGCGGGACAAGGTTTCCTGACGAGCCGCCACACGTGGTTGGTGCCGGTGCACGACGGCGCCAGCGGCTTCTCCGCCGGTTCCTCGCGCACCTTCGTGAAGCCCAGCCGGGCGGGCACCGCTCCACTTCGGACGTTCAGCTCGTCGTGCTTGATCTCGACGTACCCGGCACCAAGGCGGAACGCCTCCGCCGTCAGCAGCGTGACGGCCCGGGTCATCAGGCCGCGGCCGGTGAAGCCGAGGGCGAGCCAGTAGCCGATCTCCACGCCGCCGTCGCGCCGCATCACGCCGATGCCACCCGCCACCGAGCCGTCGACGCGCAGCGCGTACTCGTACGCTTCGCCGCTCTCCCAGCGGTTCGCGGTCAGCCGGAGGAACTCCGACGAGTCGTCGTCCGTGTAGCCACCGGCCGCCCAGATCAGCCACGCGCCCAGATGCGCCAGTGAGCCCTCCACGGCCGCCGTGAGGAGCTCGCGATCGCCGGGGTGCCACCGGCTCAGCGTCAGGTCACCGTCGCGGTAGGTCTCGGCCGGGGTTTTCATGGTCCTCATGGTGCCCCGGCCGGGACCCGCCGCGCGCGGCGATCAGTTCACGATGACGCTGTCGGGGACCGGCGTGTCGTTCTTCAGCGCGTCGAACAGCTGCTTCGACTTGGTCTTGTCCCAGTTCTCCGCGGACCCGCTCGTCACCGGCACCGTCGTCGTCACGACCCCACCGGAGGAGATGCCGCGCATCGCGATCGCCAGGCCGGCGAGGTTGTGCACGTGGTCGCCCGAGTCCATGGTCAGCGCGTCCGGCGCCGAGGACAGCAGCGGGAAGAAGTCGAACGGGTTGAGCAGCGTGCCCGGGCTGGCGATCTGGCTGACCAGCGCGCCGATGAACTTGCGCTGGTTGGCGACGCGGTCGAGGTCCGAGCGCGGCGTCGCCGCGCTGTGCCGCATCCGGACGAAGCCCAGTGCCGAGCGGCCGTCGAGCGTCTGGGGGCAGCCCGCCTTGATGTTGATCCCGGTCATGGTGTCGTTCATGTCGTTGTCGATGCACATCTCGACCCCGCCGATCGCGTCGACGATCTTGGCGAACCCGCCGAAGCCGATCTCCGCGTAGTGGTCGATGTGCAGCCCGGTGGCGCCTTCGACGGTCTGCGCGAGCAGCTTCGGCCCGCCGAGC
The DNA here is from genome assembly GCF_040682715.1 of Amycolatopsis sp. NPDC051128. Lineage (NCBI taxonomy): Bacteria > Bacillati > Actinomycetota > Actinomycetes > Pseudonocardiales > Pseudonocardiaceae > Amycolatopsis > Amycolatopsis sp. NPDC051128. The sequence continues at coordinate 33,343 of NZ_JBFBBN010000057.1, forward strand.
GAGAACGCCGCATTGATCTTGTTCTTGCCGTGGCCGGGGATCGCCACCTGCGAGTCGCGCGGCAGCGACAGCAGCGTCGGCTTGGTGTCGTTGTCCGGGAGGTGCGCGAGCATGATCGTGTCGGTGCGCTGGCCGCCGCCCGCCGCGGCGACGTCGCCCGTGGCGAGCCGTTCCTCGTCCTCGGCGGTCAGGCCTTCGCGGCTGTCGCTGCCGACGATCAGCCAGTTGGTGCCGGACTCCGCGACCGGGCGGCCGGAGTAGTCGGCGAGCGCGTCGACGCGCTTGATCGAAAACTCCATGTAGACCCAGATGCCGGCGAGGAACACGACGAAGACCAGCGCCAGGGTCAGCAGGACGCGGCCGGCGTTCCAGCGGCGACGCCGTCGCGGCGGCCGGGAGGGCGGGTAGTCGTCGTCCGGGCGCGGCGGGTCCTGCCGCGGCGGAGGCGGCGCGTACTGCGGCTCCGGCTCCCGGGTGCCCATCGGCCGGGTGCGCTCGTCGTACGGGCTCCGGCCCCGCCCGGGCAGCGGCATCATCTGCGCGCGCTGGTGGTCCCGGGAGCGTCCCGAAGACCGGGGCGGCGGCATCCGGCGCCCGCCGTCGTCGCCACGGTACGTCATCGCCATCACCCAATCCCGATCCGGACAAACTTCTTCGCCAGTCAACCGCACGTCCTCCACAGAAGGACGTGCGGCACCGGGGTCGGGTTGCCGCCGGAAGTTACCGGTCGGTCGCCTCGTAGCCGAACTGGTGGACCTTGAGGTACCCGGAGCGGAACCCGGCCTCGGAATAGGCCAGGTAGAACTCCCACATCCGGCGGAAGACGTCGTCGAACCCGAACCCGGCGATGTCGGCCCAGCGCTGCTGGAACCGTTCGCGCCACAACCGTAGCGTGCGCGCGTAGTCCTGGCCGAACTCGCGCATCCCGGCCAGCTTGAGCCGGGTGTTCGCCTTGACGCCCTCCTCGATCGAGCGCACCGACGGGATGAGGCCGCCCGGGAAGATGTACTTGTGGACCCAGCCGTAGGCGCGCGACGCCGCCATCATCCGGTCGTGGTCCATGGTGATGGCCTGCAGGCCGAACCGGCCGCCGGGGCGGAGCCGCTCCCCGATCGTCGCGTAGAACGCCGGCCAGTAGGCCGCGCCGACGGCTTCGATCATCTCGACGCTGACCACGGCGTCGTACTGGCCGCCGGACTCACGGTAGTCGCACAGTTTCACGTCGACGCGGTCGGCGAACCCGGCACGGGCGATGCGTTCGGTGGCGAGCGCGCGCTGTGCCTCCGAGATGGTCAGTGACGTCACCCGCGCGCCGCGCGCCGCGGCGCGGATGGCGAGTTCACCCCATCCCGTGCCGATTTCGAGGACTTCGCTGCCCGCGCGGACCCCGGCGTAGTCGAGCACGCTGTCGATCTTGCGGTGCTGGGCGGCGGTGAGGTCCTCACCCGGGCCGAACAGCGCCGAGGAGTACATCATCGACTCGTCGAGGAAGGCGCCGAACAGGTCGTTGGACAGGTCGTAGTGCCGGTGGACGTTGGCCCGGGCGCCTTCGAGGGTGTTCTCTTCGGACGGCGGCTGCGTGCGCTCGGCGATCCGCCGGAACTTCTGCAGCACCGGCGGCACGAGCGTGGCCATCCGCTCGGCGAACGGCGTGAGCACCTCGGCCAGGTCGGACGCGGTCCAGTCCCCGGCCATGTAGGACTCGCCGAAGCCGATCTTGGCGTCGACGCCGAGACGGTGGAAGAACGCCTCGGGACGCAGAACGCGCATTTCGGGCGATCCCGGGCCGCCGGCGCCGAGGACGGTGCCGTCTCCGAATATCACCCGCACGGGGAGCGGGCGGACCGCGTGGCGGAACAACGCGGCGGCGATCCGCGCGCGCAGCGCGGAGTGCGGCGGAACGGCCAGGCCCGGCCAGCGGGACTCGTCGGGCACGTCGTCGGCCGACGCCCGGTCAACGCGCGAAGTGGTCACGATGCTCCCTCCGGCCGGCCAGGTACACCGGTGATCGATGCTAGTCGCCGCACCTCAACGGCGCGTTTCGCCGGATGCGCTGTCCGGGTCGCTTTTTCAGACGGGTATTCGCAGGCGCTCGGGCGCGGCCCACGCCCCGCGGAGGGCGTCGCCGTCATGCCCGGCGAGCTCTTCCAGTGTGAAAGCAATCGTCAGCCGGGTCCAGACGCCGGCCCGGCGCAGCATCGCGTGGCCCTCGTTGGCGATCTCGAACCGGGCGACGCGGGCGGCGACGCCCTCGGCCCGCTCGGCGAACGCGTGCGACTCCGCCGGGCTGGTCATCCGGTCGCGGGTGCCGTGCACGATGAGCACCGAACGCCCCGCGACGGCCCCGACCGGCTCGCCCCGCGGCGTCCACGGCGCCAGGGCGCAGACCCCGCGCACGGCCGGGTCGTCGGCGACGCGCAGGGCGACCCGGGCCCCCATGGAGTGGCCGACCAGCACCACCGGCAGACCGGGGTGGTCGGCGCGGATGCGCTCGAGTGCCCAGCGGGCGTCGTCGACCGGGTCTTCGGCGGGCGCGTTCCAGCCGTAGCTCCGGTTGCGCAGCAGCCGCACCTCGATGCCGTGGGCGGCGCCGGCCCGGTGCAGGGAGCGCGCGATCGGCACCATCCGCAGGAAGGCGAGCTTCCAGGGCGGCACGCCGCCCGCGCCGTGCTCCGCGCCACCGTGCAGCACGAGCACGACCGCTTTGGTCCGTCCGCGGGCCCGCCACACGGACACCGCCGGTTCCGCTTCGCCCACCCACGCCTCCCAGTCCCTGCGTTCGGGTCGACCTCGGCCGCCCGCCCGGCTGTTCCACCGCGCACCACCATCTTCGCGGTAGATTCGGCGCCCGGTTCCCGACAGAAGGGTGGGTGTGGTGAGCGCCACGGACATCGCGGGCAGCGTCGCCAAGCAGCTGGCGGACGTCGAGCAGGCCAACGCCGAGGCAGTGCGCGAAGCGGCGGAGCTGGTCCTGGGGGTGATCCGGGCCGACGCACTGGTCTACACCGCGGGCGCGGGACACTCGCTGGCGGCCGTCGCCGAGACGTTCTACCGGGCCGGCGGGCTGGCCTGCGTCTACCCGCTCTACCACCCCGAGCTGCTCCCGCTGCACGGCGCGGTGCACAGCACCGAGACCGAGCGCCGGAGCGGTCTCGCCGAAGAGGTGCTGGAAGAGCGCGCGCCGGGGCCGGACGACGTGCTGGTGGTGTTCTCGACGTCCGGGGTCAACCCGTACCCGGTCGAGCTGTGCGTCGCCGCCCGCGAGCGCGGCGCGGCGGTGATCGCGGTGACGTCGCGGGCGTGCGTGGCGGCGGCGCCGCGGCGGTCGTCGAGCACGCTGGTCGAGCAGGGCACCGTGGTGCTGGATTCCCTGGTGATCCCCGGCGACGCGAGCTACCCGCCGGACGCGCCGCGCACCGCGCCGCTGTCCACTGTGGTCAACGCGTTCCTGTGGAACCTGGTGCTGGCCCAGGTCTACGACCGCGGCACCGCCGAAGGCCTCGACATCCCGTTGTGGCGCAGTTCGAATGTCGAAGGCGGCGACGAGGCGAACGCCGCGCTGCTGGCGAAATACGGCGCGATCGTGCCGCGGCTGCGGTAGTCCGTGCCGCGGTAGTTCGTGAGAAAGCTCCGGCCGGACACGCCTTGACGCCACGTGCCGGCCGCTCTAGCGTCGACATACCGACTGGTCGGTGTGGACCGGTCGCTCCTGGAGGAGGTCCCATGGACGGTTCCACGGCGACGGTCGAGGTGCACGGCGAGTGCGCTCCCGGGTTCGAGCCGGTGCGCGACGCCTTCGAGGCGAACTTCCGCGACCGCGGTGAACTGGGGGCCGCGTTCACCGCCACCCGCCACGGCGAGGTCGTCGTCGACCTGTGGGGCGGCTGGACCGGCCCGGACCGCGCCCGGCCGTGGCAGCCGGACACCCTGGCCAACGTCTGGTCGACGACCAAGGGCATGACCGCGATCTGCGCGCACAAGCTCGCCGACGCGGGCGAACTCGACGTGGACGCGCCGGTCGCGAAGTACTGGCCCGAGTTCGCCGCGGCCGGAAAGTCCGCGATCCCGGTGCGGTGGCTGCTTTCGCACCGCTCCGGCGTGCCCGGGATCGGCCTCGAGCGGCCGGTGCGGGTCGAGGAGCTCTACGACTGGGACCTGATGACGTCGCTGCTGGCGGCCCAGGAACCGTTTTACGAACCGGGTTCCGCGGGTGGCTACCACGCGCTGGCCTACGGCTGGCTCGTCGGCGAGGTCATCCGGCGGGTGGCCGGGCAGGGCGTCCGCGAGTTCTTCGCCGAGCAGGTCGCCGGGCCGCTGGGCGCGGACTTCTCGATCGGCCTCGACGACTCCGCCGACCTCGATCGCTGCGCCACCCTCGTGGATCCCGTGCTGACCGAGGAGATGGCGAACGCGCTGGCCACGGCGTTCGCCAACGCGGGCCCGGCGGCGATGGCCGCGCTGGCGAACCCGCGCGTCCAAGGCCACGACGCCAACGAACCGGCCTGGCGGCACGCGGTCATGCCCGCGTTGAACGGCCACGGCACGGCCCGCGCGATCGCGACGATCTACGGCGCGCTGGCCGACGGCTCGCTGCTGTCCCCGTCGGCCCTGGCCCGGGCGCGGGAGAGCCAGGGCAAGGAGATCGACGCGGTGCTCGGCCTCCCGAACGAGTGGGGACTGGGCTTCTACCTCGGCAGCGACGCCCGCGGCTTCGGCCCCAACCCGGCGGCCTTCGGCCACGACGGCCTCGGCGGCTCCACCGGCGGCGCTGACCCGGAGAACGGCATCTCCTTCGGCTACACCCTCAACCGCCTGGGCCCCCTGATCCGCGACGACCCCCGCAAAATGGCCCTGGTCCAGGCTCTCTACAAGTCCCTCCCGAACACGTAACCCGCGTGACCGGGGCCGTAACCGACGTGATCAGAGCCGTAACTCGCGTGACTGGAGCCGTAACTCGCGAGTTACGGCCTCAATCACGCGAGTCACGTACCTGATCACGCCACGGCGGGTTCCTGGTCTGCGAACTGGGTGGCGTGGAGGACTGCGTAGCGGCCGTTCGCGGCCAGGAGTTCTTCGTGGGTTCCGCGCTCGACGATTTCGCCGTGTTCCACGACCAGGATCTGGTCGGCGGCGCGGACCGTCGAGAGCCGGTGCGCGATGACCAGGGCCGTGCGGCCGGCCAAGGCGTGCGTGAGGGCTTCGCCGACCGCGGCTTCGGACTCGGAGTCCAGGTGGGCGGTCGCCTCGTCGAGCACGACGACCTTCGGCTGCGCCAGCAGCAGCCGCGCGATGGTCAGCCGCTGACGCTCGCCGCCGGAGAGCCGGTAGCCGCGCTCCCCCACCGTCGTCTCGAGGCCGTCGGGCAGCGAACGAACGAGGTCGCCGAGCCGCGCGCGTTCCAGCGCTTCCCAGATCTCGTCGTCGGTGACGCCGGGACGCGCGTAGGCGAGGTTGGCGCGGATCGTCTCGTGGAAGAGGTGCCCGTCCTGCGTGACGACACCGACAGTTTCGCGCAACGAAGCGAAAGTCAGGTCCCGGACGTCCACGTCGGACAACCGAACCGCGCCGGCGTCGACGTCGTACAGCCGCGGCAGGAGCGACGCGATCGTCGACTTCCCCGCCCCCGAAGACCCGACCAGGGCGACCATCTGCCCCGGCTCGGCGCGGAACGAGATCCCGTGCAGCACCTCTTCGCCGCCGCGGTGGTCGAGCGTGACGACGTCTTCCAGCGAAGCCAGCGAGTACCGGTCCGCCGCCGGGTAGCCGAAGCGGACGTCCGAGAACTCGACCGACACTCCCGAAGAAGGCGGCAAAGTCCGCGCCGAAGGCTTCTCCTCGATCATCGGCTTCAGATCGAGGACCTCGAAGACGCGCTCGAACGACACCAGCGCCGTCATGACGTCGACGCGGACGTTGGCCAACGCCGTCAGCGGCGCGTAGAGCCGGGTCAGCAGCAGCGCCAGCGCGACGACGGTGCCCGGGGCGAGCTGCCCGGTCAGCGCGAGGTAGCCGCCGAGGCCGTAGACGAGCGCCTGCGCCAACGCCGAAACCAGCGTGAGACTCGTCATGAACCAGCGCGTCAGCATCGCGGTCCGCACACCGATGTCGCGCACGCGCCCGGCGCGCTCGCCGAAGTCGGCGACCTCCTGCACCGGACGGCCGAAGAGCTTCACCAGCGTGGCGCCTGGCGCGGAGAAGCGCTCGGTCATCTGCGTGGTCATCCCGGCGTTCAGGTTCGCGGCCTCGCGCTGCAGCCCGGCCATCCGGCGGCCGAGCCGGCGCGCGGGCAGCACGAAGATCGGCAGCAGCACCAGCGCGAGCAGCGTGACCTGCCAGGACAGCGTCAGCATGACGGCCAGCGACAACGCCAGCTGGATCACGTTGGTGACCAGCCCGGACAGCGTCGCGGTGAACGTCCGCTGCGCGCCGATGACGTCGTTGTTCAGCCGGGAGACCAGCGCACCGGTGCGGGTGCGGGTGAAGAAGGCGATCGGCATCCGCTGCACGTGCTCGAACACCGCGCGACGCAGGTCGTAGATGATGCCCTCGCCGATGCGCGCGGACTGCCACCGCTCGACCAGGCCGAGCCCGGCGTCGGCGACCGCCAGCCCGGCGATCACGACCGCGAGCCAGACGACCACCGGCAGGTCGTGGCCGCCGACGATCGCGTCGACCACCTTGCCCGCCAGCACGGGCGTGGTCACGGCGAGGACCGCCGAAACGACGGTCAGCACGAGGAAGGCCAGCAGGCGTTTCCAGTGTGGCCGGGCGAAGCGTGTGACGCGTTTCAGCGTGCCGCGGCTGAGCCCCTTGGGCACGTCGCCGGCGCGCATCGCCGAACTCCACAACCCCCACATGTTGTCCATGGGAACCCCCAGTCTCGAAACCTCTACTTTAACTGAGGTTTTTTGCGGATATGACCTGGACAACGCCACCGCTGTCCGTTTGCTTCCCGGGACCGTTCACCCGCCGCGAACAATCCGGCGCAGCGCGGCGCGCAGCCGTTCGGCGTCGTCGCCGGCCAGGGGCTCCAGCAGCAGCGCCTCGGCCCGCCGCGTCACCTCCGCGCCGGCCTCGCGGACCCGTTCACCTTCGGCGGTCAGCGTCACGAGGCGCTTCCGGCGGTCGCCCGGCGCGACCTCGCGCCGGACCAGGCCCTTGGCCTCCAGTTCGTCGACGAGCGCGACCATCGTCGTCCGGTCGACACCCAGGCGCGCCGCGCCGTCCTGCTGCGACTGCGCCGGGCCCTCGCCGAAGAGCGTGAGCAGCGCGAGCTGCCGCCCGGTGACGCCGAGCGGCTCGTACAGCGGCTCGGCCAGCTCGGCGAGCCGCAGCTGGGCGTGCTTGAGCAGGTAGCCGAGCCGGCGGGTGACGGCGGGCGGTGGCCCGGTTTCCAGATCACTGGACATGCGAGGACTCTACACTTACGCTGATCGTCAGTTGTACTGATGATTTGTGGAACTGATAGTCAGGAGCTCCCGTGACCACCATCGGCCTCAAACCGCCCCAGCAGCACATCGGCATCCCCGCGCTCCGCGAAATCTGGGCGATCGCCGACGACGCCGGCTTCGACGGCTGCTGGGTGTTCGACCACCTCGCCCCGATGGGCCCGGACCGCACCGGCGACGTCTTCGACGGCTGGAGCCTGCTCGCCGCGATGGCCGAGGCGACGCGGCGGGTGCGGATCGGCTGCCTGGTCTCCGGCAACACCAACCGGCACCCGGGCACCTTCGCGAAGATCGCCGCCACGGTCGACCACCTCTCCGGCGGCCGGCTCGACGTCGGCCTCGGCGCGGGCGGCGACGTGCTGACCGACGCGATGATGGGCACGCCGACGCCGTCGGCGGTCGAACGCGTCGAACGGCTGGCCGAAACCTGCGAAATCCTCAGTCTGCTGTGGACGCGGGCGACCACCGAGTTCCACGGCCGCCACTACACGCTGACCGGCGCGATCAGCGACCCGAAGCCGGTGCAGCGGCCGAAACCGCCCCTGTGGCTGGGCAGCAGCGGCGAAAAGCGCGGCCTGCGCGTCGTCGCCGAGCACGCCGACGTCTGGCTCAACGCGGCGCTGCCCGGGACGGAAATCGCCGAACTGCAACGGCTTTCGTCCGTGCTCGACGCCCACTGCGCGGCGGCCGGCCGCGACCCGGCGACGCTGCGCCGCGCGGCGCAGTTCCGGCTGCCGTCCGATGCGGACAGTGCGCTGCGCCTGGCGGAGGACTATGCCGGCGCCGGCTTCACCGAGCTCGTCCTCATGCCGGCGGGACCCGACGACGGAGCCGTCGTCCAAGCGGCCGAGGCCGCCGCGAAACTGCTCCCGCGCCTGCGAGACCTCGGCTGAACCGGGCGGGCGACGACGATTCCGGCGCCCTCGGTAGCCTGGCGAGGTGGGAACGGAGGTGGGCCGGGCGCCCGCATGGCGGCGCGCGGCACGGCTGTTCACGGCACCCGCGCACGCCCCCGGGAGCGCGGCCCTGCGGTGGGACCTCGGCTTCTACTTCGTCTGCCTGGCTTTCGCGCTGCCGACCGCGCTCAAGTCCGAGTTCTACGGCTACCGCGTCTGGGGCAATTTCGCGACGGTCGCGTACGGCTTCGGCGTGCTGCACAGCGCATACCTGCTACTGGCCGCGCGCGACGGACGTGCGCCCCGCGGCGTACTCGGCTCACGGTGGTGCGGGATCGCCGCGGTCGCCCTGTTGGCAATGATCCTTCCGTTGACACTGCTGGTGATTCGCCGGCTGACCGGAGTGGACTGGCTGATCACGCCGGTCTCGTGGGCCGCGCAGCCCGAGGTCTGGGTGATCGAGCGGTCCGCGGATCTGCTGCTGCACCACGGAACCCCGTACGTCGACGTCACCGCGCTCGGCCGGCCGCCCGAGGTGAACGACTACACCCCGTACGGCCCGGTGATGGCGGTCTTCGGCGTACCGCGGGCGTTGTTCGGCGGCACGCCGCTGACCGACGCGCTCACCGACGCCCGCTGGATGTTCGCCCTGGCCGCCTGCGCGTGCGTCCTGGGCACGCTGAAGCTGCTGAAATGGCCCCAGGTGCCGGTCGGCGCCGCGCAGCTCGCGGTGGCCTGCCCGCTCACCGCGCTCACCTGGGCCGTCGCCGGCCCCGACCTCGCGATCGTCGGCCTGCTGGTGCTCGCGTGCGCGCTCGCCGCCACCGGGCGCGTCGCCTGGTCGGGCGTGGTGCTGGCGCTGGTCGTCAGCGCGAAGCTCATCGTCGCGCCCGCGGCCGCGGTCCTGGCGGTGTTCGTGCTGGTACGCCGCGGAAAGGGAGTGGACTGGACCGCGCTGACCCGGTTCGGGGCGGCGCTGGTGGCGACGACGGCCGCGCTGCACCTGCCCGTGTACCTGGTGGATCCGGCGGCGTTCGTCGAGCACGTCTTCCGGTTCCCCCTCGGAATGGGCGCGGTGCGGTCGCCCGCGGCCAGCCCGCTGCCGGGCCACCTGATCGCCGCGACCGGCGCGGTCGGCCAGGTGGTGGCGTTCGCGCTGGTCGGCGCGGCGGCCGTGGCCATGCTGCTCTGGCTGGTGCGCCGGCCCCCCGCGAACGGCTCCGGTGCACTGCTGCGCATCGCCGTCGGACTCGGCGCCTTGATCCTGCTCACCCCGGCCACACGATACGGCTACCTGGTGTACCCGCTGGTGCTGCTCGGGGCCCACCTGACGTTCCGCGTGGCCGAAGATCCCGCTGCGCCCCCCGCGCAGCAGTCCGCGACTACTTCTTCTTGACCCTGGTGGCCCCGCCGCGCCCCCGCAGCTGAACCCCGGACTCCGACAGAACCCGGTGAACGAACCCGTAGGACCGCCCCGTCGACTCCGCGAGCGCCCGGATGCTCGAGCCCTTCTCGTATTTCTTCTTCAGGTCAGCGGCCAGCTTGTCGCGCGTGTTGCCGGTGATCCGCGCGCCTTTCTTGAGATCAGCCACGTCGATCGCCTTCCCGCCGAGAGTGTTCTGGGCCACATATCAGCCCCTGCCGGGGCAATGATCGAACACTGAGCGCCGGAATGCCAGACGACAGACGCGAAACAGCCGAAATTGCGATCACATTGGGCCATTCCAGTGCTCTACGGGGAGTGATCTTGCACCCGAATGGACGCACGCCTCACGCAAGCTGGACAAGTTCCAGATAGTCCGGGGACCAATGATCCTCGGTGCCGTCGGGCAGCAGGATGACCCGCTCGGGCTCCAGCGCCTCGACCGCGCCGGGGTCGTGCGTCACCAGGACGACGGCGCCGGCGAAGCTGCGCAAGGCGTCCAGGACCTGGGCCCGGCTGGCCGGGTCGAGGTTGTTGGTCGGCTCGTCGAGCAGCAACACATTGGCAGCGCTGGAGACCAAGCCCGCCAGCGCGAGCCGGGTCTTCTCGCCGCCGGAAAGCGTGCCGGCCGGCTGGTCGAGTTGTTCCCCGGTGAACAGGAACGAGCCGAGCAGGTTCCGCAACTCCTGCGCGCCGGTGTCCGGAGCGAGGTGTCGGATGTTTTCCCACACCGACGCATCATGATCAAGAGTTTCGTGTTCCTGTGCGTAATAGCCCAAACGCATTCCGTGACCCGGAACGACCGAGCCGGTGTCCGGGGTTTCCATTCCGCCGAGCAGCCGCAGCAATGTCGTCTTTCCCGCGCCGTTCAGCCCGAGCACGACGACCTTCGACCCGCGGTCGATCGCGAGATCGACGCCGGTGAAAATTTCCAGCGAGCCGTAGGACTTGGAGAGCCCCTCGGCGGTGAGCGGAGTCCGGCCGCAGGGCGCGGGCTCGGGGAACTTGATCCGGGCCACCTTGTCGGCGTGCCGGGTGTCCTCGAGCGCGGACAGCATCTGCTCGGCGCGGCGCGCCATGTTCTTGGCCGCCACGGCCTTCGTCGCCTTCGCCCCGAGCTTCGCGGCCTGCTGCTGCAGCGCGGACGCCTTCTTCTCGGCGTTGGCGCGCTCGCGGCGGCGGCGCTTCTCGTCGGTGGCGCGCGCGTCGAGGTACCGCTGCCAGCCCATGTTGTACAGGTCGAGCTCGCCGCGGGTGGCGTCGAGGAACCAGACCTTGTTGACCACGTCGGCCAGCAGCTCGACGTCGTGGCTGATCACGACCAGGCCGCCGTCGTGCTGCTTGAGGAACCCGCGCAGCCAGTTGATCGAGTCGGCGTCGAGGTGGTTGGTCGGCTCGTCGAGCAGCAGGATCGTCTCGGACTTGCCGCCGGCGCCCGCCTCGGCCGCGGCGAACAGGATCCGCGCCAGCTCGACGCGGCGGCGCTGACCGCCGGAAAGCGTCTGCAGGGTCTGCGCGAGGATCCGGTCGGCGAGGCCGAGGTTGGAGCAGATCCGCGCGGCTTCGCTCTCCGCCGCGTACCCGCCGAGCGACGCGAAGCGCTCTTCGAGCCGGGCGTAGCGGTTGATGGCCTTGTCGCGCGCGGCGTCGTCGACGAGCTCGGCCATCGAGACCTGCGCCTTTTCCATGTCGCGCATCAGCTTGTCGAGCCCGCGCGCGGACAGCACGCGGTCCTTCGCGGTGACCGAGAGATCGCCTTCACGCGGGTCCTGCGGCAGGTAGCCGAGCTCGCCGGTGCGGCGGACTTCGCCCGCGTGCGGCTCGCCCTCGCCGGCGAGGACCTTCAGCGAGGTGGTCTTGCCCGCGCCGTTGCGGCCGACGAGGCCGATGCGGTCGCCGGACTGGATGCGGATGCTGGCGCCGTCGAGCAGGATGCGCGAACCCGCGCGCAGCTCAAGGCCGGTGGCCGTGATCAAGGAAAACTCCCGTGGACGGGGGTGAACGGAGGACAGCGTCAATCGGCCTGGCCGGTCGGTTTGACCGGCGGCGGCGTCACTCCAGCTGGATATCCACGAAGACAAGTGTACGGGCCGGTGTCGAGTGATTTTCCCCGACGTGGGCGGACTCACCCGTCGCGCACCGTGACCTGCACCGACAGCGCGCGCACGGCGGCTTCGCCGAGGACGGCGCGACTCGGTTCGCCGACCTCCAGCACCCGCGGTTCCGCCCGGGCGAACAGCGGGGCCAGCCGTCGGTCCTCGCGCAGCTCGTCGAGGGCCCGCCGGTCGCCGCCGAGGACCACCGCGTCCACTTCGGACAACCGGGGCACGAGCACCTCGAAGACGTCCTGCGCCGCCGCCCGCAGCGCGTGGCGCGCCTGCCCCGCGCGACGCCGGGCGAAGCGCTGCTGCGACCAGCCGCCCGCCGCGGACCGGCCGTGGACGAGGTGCCGGCCGGTGCGGGACAGCTCGACCCGGCCGTCCCGGGCGACGCCGACGCTGTGCCCACCGAGCCGCACCAGCACGAGCGCGATCCGCCGGGGGATCAGGGCGTGCGCGACGAGCGCGTCGACCGAACCCGCTTCGAGGGGTCCGAAAGGGACGGTGGCGGTCGCGGTGGCGCCGTCGGCCGCGGTCACCCGGACCTCGGCGGCCGTGGCTTCGGTGGCGGCGGCACCGCCGTGACTCGCGGAGAACCGCTCGAACCAGCCGGCCAGCCGCTCCGGCGGGATCTCGACCGCGCGACCGCCGCCTGCCACCTGCCGCGCCTTCGCCATGGGGAAACGGTACGGGGCCGCCGCGTCGCCGCGACGGCCCCGTACTCACCAGATAGTTACTCCGGACTCACCAGATGGTTACATCGGGTGCACCGGACCGTTGTTGGTCGCACCCCGCACGTTCGCCGGCCGGTCGGCCGCCGCGGGCTGGACGAACCCGTTGATGTGCAGGGCGACCGCGCGGATCGAGCCGGCGTCGCCGCCGGCCGCGTCGACCACCGAGAACGTCCACGTGCCGTCGACGGCCGCCCCGGTCAGGCCGCCCAGGGCGTTCGTCGGCCGCCACGTTCCGGTGAACGGCGCGTTGGCCGAGGTCACCGTGCTGAACGCGGCCGCGGCGGTGTCGGCGAAGACGACCTTGCACAGGTTCTTGCCGGAGCCGCCGTTGCGCTGGAACACCGTCGCCTTCGCTCCGGACGGCGCGGTCAGCGTGCCGACCAGGTCACCGACGTAGGAGTGGTTGAGCCCCACCGCCGTCGACGTCGCGTCGGTGCTGCAGGTGGTGCCGTCCACGGAGAACGCCAGCTTGGCCGCGCGGCCGACCCCGGCGACCGGGATGGTCACCGATGCCCCGACCGGGCTGTTGTCCGGGACCGCCACCGGCGCGCCGGTGTAGGCGAAGTCCTGCGTCACCGGCGACGGGGTGCCGACCGGCAGCGAGAACGTCGACGTCGTCGGCGAATTCGCGCCGGCGAAGGTGACGCGGGCGTTCAGCACCACCGGCACGCCGAGCTGCTGGCTCGCCGGGACGGTGATGGTGAAGTCGTTCACGCCGGTCTGACCCGGGCTGATGGTGCCGTAGCTCTTGGCCCTCGGCGCCACGGTCACGCCGGGAGTCGGGCTGGTGAGCACGACGCTGGTGGACACGGCGGTGCCGTCACCGTCGTTGGTCACCGGCAGGCTCACCTTGGCGGTGTCGCCCGGGTCGAGCGACGAGCCGCCGTCGGCCGGGGTGACCGTCGGCTGCTTGGCCACCACGAGGGGCTGCGGGCTGGCGCCGGTGTAGGCCAGCACCTTGTCCGCGAGGATGACGCCGGCCCCGGTGAAGTTGTCGCGGCCCGGCCGTTCGATGTCGACGGCGGTGTTGATCAGCGCCTCGCGCACGTCCGCCGGCGGCAGGCCGGGGTTGCCGGACAGCACGAGCGCGGCGATCGCGGCCGCGTGCGGAGCCGCGGCCGAGGTGCCGAAGAACGGGTTGAACCCGGTCACGCTGGTCGTGACGCCGTCGGCGGCGGTGATCTCCGGCTTGTTCCGGACCTCGCCGCCGGTCGAGGACACGTTGCCCGGGGTGATGGGCGTGCCGTCGGCTTCGTAGAACACGCGGCGCGGGCCGTCGGAGGTGAACCGCTCGGCCTTGGTGGCACCGCTGAACGCACCCGGGTACGGGCCGGCCGGGTTGGCCGGGTCACCCGGCTCGAGCGCCCGGCCGAACGCCTTGGCCGCCGGGGCCGCCGCGACGCTGAAGGCGTCCCGCGCGGCCGAGTGGCCGACCGTCACACCCGGGGTGTTGTAGGCCTTGAGGCCGTCCGCCGAGTCGGAGAACCGGCCGCGCAGCGCGGACAGCGACAGGTAGCGGTTCTGGCCGGAGAACTTCACGACGGCCAGCCGCAGCCCGGTGCCGCCCTGTGTCGTGATCCGCTCGTACGGGTCCTGGGTGCCGTCCTGGACGTTCTGGCTGAAGCTGACCACGGCGCCGGCGGCGTTGAGCACGTAGAGGTCGTAGTCGTTCGACGACGCGCCGAGCGGGTCCGACCAGTGCAGGGTCACCGGGATGCCGGACGAGGACGCGGCCGAGAGCGGCTCGTAGATCTGGCTGCCCGCCGCGCCGGCGAAGTTGTGCGCGGTGCCGGCGAACTTGCCGACCGACTTGCCGGAGTCGACGAAGTCGCCTTCCCAGTGCCCGGCGGTGCCGCTGGCGACGTTGCCCTCGTTGCCCGCCGACGAGAAGTACAGTGCGCCGTCCGCGGTCACGTCGTTCACGGCCTGGGCGATGATCCAGTCCTGGAACGGGGATTCCTTGAAGTAGATCACGTCGTCGACGATGACGTCGCAGTGCGACTCGAACCGGAGCTTGCGGATGTTGTCCGCGAAGCCGGCGTCCGAGTTGAACGCCGACGCGAAGCCGAGCGCGGCGTTGGGCGCGAGGTCGTGGATGATCTCGAGCATCGCGGTGCCCTCGTCGCCGTCACCCTCCTGGCCGGGGATGACGTCGACGGACGGCGGGAGCTCGCCCTTGGCCTGCGAGGCCGCCAGGGAGTCCACGCCGTCGGACAGCGCGCACGCCTTGACGCCGACGCCGGTGACGCCGAACTGCTGGCGGGCGAGGTCGGCGTTGTGGGCGCGGTCGCCTTCGCTGGTCAGCGTCGCGGCCGCGGCGGCGCTGCGCTGTGTTTTGGCCGAGACGGCTTTCTGCAGCTCGCCCGCGATGCGGTCGGCCTTCTGCTGCTTGGTTTCGGTCTTGCCCGGCGTCGTCGCGGGCGTGGCCAGTTCGCGAGCAGTCATGGCCTGGTCGGCCTGCTCGACGCGCTTGACGTCACCGCGGGCGGCGATCTCGCCGACCTTGTCCAGGGCGACTTCGGCCCGGACGCTGGCGTAGCGGTCGGACACCGCGCGGATGCCCGCCCCGGCCTTGGTGAGCCCGGCGATGAGGTCCGGCGAGACCTTGCTCGCGCGGATGTCGACCAGGACGGTCCCGGCCGCGGAAACGGTGGCCCCAGACTGCAGTGCGTTCAGCTGCTTCGCGGCTACCTTCTGGGCGACGAGCAGCTGGCTGTCCAATTTGGACTCGGCGGCGGTGCGGCCCGCCTTGATCGCCTGCAGGGCGGCGATCTGCTGTTGCGCGACTTCGGTGAAGGCGTCCGGTGTGGACGCGGTGGCGGCCCCCGCGACGGGCGGGGACACGAGGCCGAGCGCGGCGAGCAGTGCCGCGGCTCCGGCGGTGAGCACGGTGGATCTCGATCTCGTGGAACGGGTTCGACGCACGGGCGCCCTCCGAATCTCCAGGCGCGTGCCCCGACTCACGCTGACCGACTGTCGGTGATCACCGACAGGATCCAGCTAAGTCCCGGGTGTTCTCCGTAAACATCAGCCGTTCGAGTGACAAAGGGTGGATAATTTCCCGAACCGGCCGCAGGTCGTAGGCCGTTCAGCGCAACGGGGTGCCGATTACCGGACAGTCACAGGACAAACGAGTCCGACCACGGCTGCGCGGCCCGCCCCGACAGGGCGTCCAGCAGGGTCATGGTCTGCTTGTCCGTCAACGAGGCCACGAAGTCGACCACCGCCCGGCCGCGGGCGAGCCCGCGGACCGCGTCCGTCCCGGTCACCGGTTCCCCGGTCGCGCCGACGAGCAGCTCCGGCGCCGACCGCGCCAGCTCGGTGTACTCGGCGCGGGCCAGCTCGACGAGGTCGTGCAGCCGGCGCGGCAGGCGGGACACCTCGTCGCGGTCGAGCAGCCACGCGTCGAGCGCGTCGACCAGGCTCGACACCACGCCGGCCTGCCCGCGCTGGTGCAGCGCGAGGTCGGGGCGCAGCAGCACGAACCGGCGGTGCACGAACTTGAGCACCTGGACCTCGTGCCACTGGGCGGGCCGCAGCGACACGTGGCCGCTGCGGGTGGACGGCGAGGCGACCACGTACACGCCGTCGACCAGCCGCGCGGTCCAGGTGGCGGAGAACGCCGCCGTCGCCTGCTCCGCCTCGATCGAGCCGTCGAACTCCCCGGCGAGCAGGCCGTCGACCAGCTCCGCGCGCACCCGCGAGACGGCGGCGGCGAACGCGTCGTCGTCGACGATCCACGCGTCCTTGGCGTGCATGCGACGGCGGAGGCGTTCCAGCGACCGGCCCGGCCGGCGCAGGCCCGCGTGCAGGGTTTCGTCGTCCAGCGCGGCGAGTTCGCCCGCGTGCTCGAGCCACTGCCCCAGCTCCGCCGCGACCGGCGCGTGCTGGAGCACGCCGATGCGATGGAAGTCCTGGAGGTCGTGGATGGCGTAGGCGATGTCGTCGGCGGTGTCCATCACGGACGCTTCGACGGTCTGCTGCCAGCCTTCGACGCGGCCCGCGAACGCCGAGCGGGCCTGCTCGAAGTCGTCGAGTTCGGTGGCGTAGGCGGAGAACTTGGCCGCGCCGGTGCCGGGCACCTCGCCGGGCTCGGCGGCGCCGCGCGGCGGCACGGCCATCCCTGACGGGTGCGGCGCGGGGTGGTGCAGCCGCAGCCACGGGTACTTGAGCACGGCCGCGCGCACCGCGGCGGTGAGGTCGAGCCCGATCGCCGACGGCCCGCGCACGTCGGTCGTGGTGATGATGCGGAACGACTGCGCGTTGCCCTCGAAGCCGTCGGCGAGGCCGAAGCGGTGCCGGGCGATGCGGTCCAGCGTCTGCTCTCCGAGGTGCCCGAACGGCGGGTGCCCGAGGTCGTGGGCGAGCGCGGCGGCCTCGGCGACGTCGGGGTCGCAGCCGCCCAGCTTGGCGGCGATGTCGGCGTCGTTCCCGGAGGCGGTCCGCTCGGCGATGGCGCGGGCGACCTGCGCGACCTTCAGGCTGTGGGTGAGCCGGTTGTGCAGCAGCCCGGCGCCGCCGGCGCTGACCACCTGCGTCACCCCGCCGAGCCGGGCGAAGAACGGCGACGCGGCGATCCGGTCGCGGTCGATCCGGAAGGGGCTGGTCGCCAGGTCGGTGAACCCGCCGACGTTCGCCACGGGGTCACGCCGTTCCGCCCGCGGGTCGGTCTGCTCGCTGCCCTGATCCATGGGCCGACCATATCCGGCTTCACCCGATCGGTGGGTAGGCGCGTGGGTACCCTCGGGTATGTCCCGAGCGATGGTCACGACGCTGGCAGCACTCGCTTTCACCCTGGTCGCCTGCGGCACCCCGCCGGGTGACTCCGGCACGACGACGTCGACTTCGACACTTACTTCGACGTCGGTCTCGACCTCGAAGTCGACCTCGGAGCCCGCCAAGCGGATCAAGGTCCCGGACGTCTCCGGCATGAACCACCAGGACGCCCAGAACGCGATGCAGAAAGCCGGGCTCTACAACCTGCGCGAGGTCGACGGCACCGGCCAGGGCCGGATGCTGCTCGTCGACCGCAACTGGGTCCAGACCGGACAGGACCCGGCGGCCGGAACCGAGGTCCCGGCCGACGCGGTGATCACCCTGACGGCCGTCAAGTACAGCGACCGTTAGGCCTCCGGCTGGGCGGTGTAGGCCTCGAGGCAGCGGTCCGCCTGCGCGCGGGCCACCGCTTCGTCCTCACCGCTCGCGACGTGCGCCTCGTACCAGGCTTCGCCCGCCTTCGTCACGAATTCGACGCCCTCCGGGGACGCCATCCAGGCCATCGCCTCGGCCGGGTCGACGACCGTCTCCGGGCCGGCGGCCAGGTGGCGGACCAGCGCGGTCAGCGCCATGTCCCAGCCGATGCCGACCGCGCCGGGGCCGAACCGGTCCCAGTGGTCGTCGACGTGCGCGACGTGCTCCAGCTCGAACCGCGTGCCGTCGCCTTCCGGCGTCAGGCGGACCTCGATCCAGCTGACGCCGCCGTTCATCTCCCACGTCGCGGCGAAGCTCTTCGGCGGGTCGCAGCGCTCGACCGTGCCGCCGGCGTTGCCCTCCAGCTGGTACTTCCCGCCGACCTTCAGCTCGCCGGACACCGGCAGGAACCAGCGCGGGATCCGATCGGCGTTGGTGCACGCGTCCCACATGTCGTCGACGTCGGTGTCGTAGACCTGGCTGACGGTCATGACGCGCGCCTCCCCCGCCTCGAGCACGCGCTTGCCGACCTGACGGCGGACGGCGCTGATCTGGTGGCTGACGTCGATCACGGGGATTCTCCTTCGGTGCGGCGCCGCGCGCGTTTGCCGCGGGCGATTTCGGTGGCCAGTGCGTCCAGCGGCGGCGTCCAGTACCGGCGGAACCGGTCGAGCCAGACGTCGACGTCCCGCAACGGGTCGTGCCCGACCGCGTACAGCCGGCGCGTCCCGTCCTGGCGGACGACCGCGAAACCGTTTTCGCGCAGGACTTTCAGGTGCTGGGACACCGCGGGCTGCGAGATGCCGAACTCGGCCCGGATCACCTCGGTCACCGCGCCGGCGGCCTGTTCGCCGTCGGCCAGCAGCTCGAGGATGCGGCGGCGGACCGGGTCGCCGAGAACGTCGAACGCGTGCACCAGGCCAAGCTACAAGTGTTCGCTTATATAAGTCAACGCTGAAACAGAGTTACGCCGATGTGAGTAACGGCGGTGAACATCAGCTGACATCGGTTTCGTTCGGTCCCGTGACCCGCGACGATCGGGTCGTGAAGTCGCCACGCGCGGTCCGCTTCGCCTTCCAGCCGCTGTACAGCCTCCACACCGGAGGCGTCGTGGCGCACGAAGCGCTGGCCAGGCCGGGCCACGGAACCGTCCCCGAGCTGCTCACACGGGCGCGCCGCGAAGGCAGGCTCGCCGAGGCCGACCTCGGCCTCGCGATCGCCGCCGTCCGGCAGGACGCGGAAAGCCCGGGCACCCTGCCGCTGCACCTGAACCTCTCCGCCCGCACCCTCGCCGCGCCGCAGGCGATGTTCGACGACCTCCTGGCCGAGCTCGGCGACGCCGGGCGCCGCACCCGCGACGTCGTCCTCGAGATCGGCCCGCCGTTCGCGCCGCTGCCCGCCGGCCGCGCGCTCGCCGGGATGCGGGCGCTCACCGAACTCGGGTTCCGGCTCGCGCTCGACGGCCTCGGCCGCGGCGACCTGCCGCTGAGCCTGCTCGTCGAGGCGCCGATCGACCTGGTCAAGCTCGACCGGACCGTGCTGCGCGGGCTGCCGGACGACCAGGCCGCGGTCGCCGTCGTCGAAGCGCTGCTGCACTACACCAACCGCACCGGGACGCGGCTGGTCGCGACCGGGCTGGAGACCGACGCCCAGCTCGACGCCGTCCGCGGCCTCGGCGTCCGGATCGCCCAGGGCAACCTCCTGGAACCGCCGACCGCCGCCGGCCCCGCTCCGGCGCTGCTCACGCGGCCCCACGTCGCTCGCGCGCCGGGTCCCGCGCCCTGCGTCGGCGACTTCCTGCGCCCGGCCACGACACTGCCGGAAACCGCGACGTGCGACGAAGTCCGCGAAGTGCTCGCGGCGGCCGACGCGCCCTCGGGCGTCGTCGGGGTGGACGAGCTGAACCGGCCGCGCTGGTCGGTCGACCGGACCCGGTTCCTGGTCGCCGTCACCGGCCCGTACGGCCACGCGCTGCACGCGAAGCGCCCGGCGGCCCGGCTCGCCGACACCCCGCACACGATCGAGGCCCGCGCCGGCGCCATGGAGTTTCTCGAACTGGTCACCGACGCCGACTGGGGCCGCACCGGCGACGACGTCGTCGTGGTCGACGAGGCGGGCCGCTGCCTCGGCGTGGTGCTGGTGACCGAGGTGGTGCGCGGGGTGGCCGAGGCGAAGGTCGAGGCCGCGGCGGCGCTGAACCCGCTCACGCGGCTGCCGGGCAGCGACACCGTCGCCCGCGACGTCGCCCGCCGGATCACCATCGGCGAGCCGTTCGTCGCCGCGTGGCTGGACATCGACGCGTTCAAGACGGTCAACGACACGGCAGGCTTCGCCGCGGGCGACAACCTGATCCGCGAGCTGGGCGGGGCGCTGACTTCGCTGGCCGCCGACCTGCGCCGGATGCGGGTGAGTCACGTCGGCGGCGACGACTTCCTGGTGGTCTGCGACGTCGACGAGATCGCGACGGTGGCGGGCGCCCTGCTGGACCGCCACTGGTCGGCCGACGACCTGCCGGTGACGGTGTCCTTGGCGACGCTGGTGTGCGCGAGCGGCGCGATCCGGTCGTACCAGGAGGTTTCCCGGCTGCTCGCGCCGTTGAAGAAGCGCGCGAAGGCGGTGCCCGGGTCGAGCTGGGTGCTCGGCCGCCCGGGCTCGGACCACGTCGAGGTGCTGCGCGGCATCGGCACCCGAGGCCTGCAGGCCGCCGCCGGCTAGCGCCCTGCCGCGGCTTGTCGTGAGTGAGTTGTTCGAACCCTGTTTCTCACTCACGACCCGCCATCGCGCCCGCTACCAGTCGAGCGTGAGCTGGGCCCCGATCGCCACCGCGCGCAGCCGGCGCCCAAACGCCCCAATGTGGCGTTCGGTGCGTCCAACGCACCCAACGTGGCGTTCGGTGCGTCCAACGCACCCAACGCCACATTGGGGCGCATGAGCCGGGCGTCGCCGCCACTCGCGCCCGCTACCAGTCGAGGGTGAGCTGGGCCCCGATCGCCGCGGTGGCCCAGGCCGTGTACTCCTCGTGCCGCCAGCCGCACACGCCCGTCAGGTGGTCGTACGCCTCGTGGGAGGTGAGCAGCCCGATCGCGTCGGCCAGGCGGCCGAGGTCGCCGCCCGAGGGGGCCAGGCCGGCCGCCGCCAGGCGAGCCGCGATCTCCTCGCGGCGGGCCACCGCCAGCTCCGCGCGGACCGCCGCCACCGTCGGGTCGGCCATCGCCGCGGTCGTGAACGCGCGCCAGATCGGCAGTGATCCGCGCACGCCGTCGGCGACGCGCTCGACCAGCGCCGGCAGGTCGGCCGGTCCGGCCTCGCCCACCAGCGCGTCCAGGTCGACGGCGTCCGGGTTGCCCGCGAAGCCGTCCCGGAACGCGGCGAGCAGGAGGTCGGCCTTGCGCCCCGTCTGCGTCACGGTCTCCAGGCTCACCCCGGCCGCGGCCGCGATCTGCCGCACGCTCGTGCCCGCGTAGCCGCGCTCGGCGAACAGCCGTCCCGCCGTCGCCACCACGTGCGCCCGGGTGCGCCGGGCGCGGGCCTCGCGCACCGGGGACTCGTAGCGGCGCCGCGCGCCCTCGGAATCCGGTATGTTCATCAGTACAGTGTATCGGTCAATTCAGGAGGCACCATGACCCGGGTACTCGTCTGCGTGCAGCCCGCGCGCGGCCACGTCGGGCCGACGAAGCCGATCGTCGCGGCCCTCCGAGCCGCCGGGCACGAGGTCGCCGTCGTCACCGGGGCGCGCTACCGGCGGGCGTTCGAGGAACTGGGCGCCGAGGTGCGCGTGCTGCCGCCGGAAGCCGACTTCGACGAGACCGACCTGGACGGCTCGATCCCGGGCCGCGCCGGCCTGCGCGGGCTCAAGCTCGCCCGCTTCGAGCTGGCCAACTTCGTCCGCGTGCTGCCCGCCCAGCTGAGCGTCATGGACCACGATGCCGACGTCGTCCTCTGCGACCCGCTCTTCATGGCCGGCTTGGCGCTGGTGCGCCGCGCCGATCGGCCGCGCTTGCTGACACTCGGGTTCCTGCCGTTCATGCCACCGGTGCCGACCGGCCCACCACCGCGGGGGCCGGCCGACCACCTTCGCGGCGCGGTCCTCAAAACGCTCGCCCCCTGGGTACTCGGGCCGGCGCAACAGCGAGCCCGCGAACTGCTGGGCGGGGACCCCGGCATGCTGTTCACGGACTGGCCACTGCACAGCGACGGCGTGCTGCAGATGACCTGCTCGGGCTTCGAGTACCCCCGCACCGAAGCCCCCTTGCACTTCATCGGGCCGACGACGGTCAGCGGGGCGGGCGAGCACCCGCTGCCGCCGTGGTGGGACGACCTCGACGGCTCCCGGCCGGTCATCCACGTGACCCAGGGAACGGTGGCGAACGACGACCTCGGCCGGCTCGTCGAACCCGCGATCGCCGCGCTGGCCGGCGAAGACGTGCTGGTCGTCGCGACGACGTGCGGCGGCAGGCTGCGGCCCGGCCCGCTGCCGCCGAACGTCCGGGTGGCCGAGTTCCTGCCCTACGACGAGCTGCTCCCCCGCTGTGCCGCCATGGTCACCAACGGCGGGTACGGCGGCGTCAACCACGCCCTCCGCTACGGAGTGCCCCTGGTCGTGGTCGGGGCCAGCGAGGACAAGCGCGAGGTGGCCGCCCGCGTCACCTGGTCCGGCGCCGGGATCGGGCGCGCCCGCGGCTCGGCCGCGCCACGGACGCTGCGGCGGGACGTCCGCGCCGTCCTGGCCGAGCCGCGCTACCGGGACCGGGCGCGGGAGCTGGCGGCCGAGATGGCCGCCGGGCCGTCGATGGCCGAGGTGGTGCAGCTGATCACCGCCGGTCGCGAGTGAGAAACCGGCTTTCCGCTCACGAGCCGTGGGCCGACAGGTAGCCCGCGAACCGCTCGTCGACTTCCTCGGACGTCAGGCCGAAGTCCTCCAGGCGGTAGCGGTGCGCCGGCTTCCGCTCCCCCGTCCGGCTGGCCTCGTGCACCGACGTCATCGTCGCGCGCGCTTCGGGTGTCAACGTCAGTCCGAAGTGGTCGTACACAGTGGACACCGTGCCGATCGGGTCGGCGACGAAGTCCTCGTACCGGACGTCGCAGAACTGCGCCGGGTCGTACCGCGCGCGGGCCCAGCGGAACTCGTCGGCGCCGCGGGCCCACAGGTCGAGCTGGCCGCGGCCGATCACCTCGCCGCGGAACTTCGGAGACCAGCCGTCCGCGGCTTTCTCGGCCAGGCTGCACATCGACGCCATGATCGTGCTCGGCGCGCGGTGCGTCTGGATCACCAGCGCGTCCGGGTACGCCGCCATGAGCGCGTCCAAGGCGAAGAGGTGGCTCGGGTTCTTGAGCACCCACCGCTTGTCCGCGTCCGGCAGCCCGATCAGCTGGAGGTTGCGCCGGTGCCGGGCGTACGCGTCCGTCCAGTCCTGTTTGGCCAGCCAGCGTGAATAGCGCGGCACGTGCGCGAGGCACTCGAAGGACACCGACCGCATGGACTGGCGCAGGAGCTGCCAGCACTCCTCCACCTGGTCGGCGGACATGTGGTGCACGCCCATGAACTCCGGGTGCTCGACGTGGTGGCGTTCGTAGCCGGCCTGGATGCCCTGGAACACGGGGTTCTCCGCCCACGTCTCGCGCGGCGGCCGCGGCTGCGGGACCTCGGCGAGCCACACTTCCAGCCCCTGGTGCGCCGGGTCCTCGGTGAGCAGCCGGTGCAGCGCGGTCGTGCCGGTGCGGGGCAGGCCGGTCACGAAGATCGGCCGCGCCACGGGAACGTCGGCGGACGACGGGTGCTGCTTCCACCCCGCTTCGCTGAGCAGCCGCGCCACGAGCGCGCCGCGCAGGAACGCCCGGTGCACCTTGTTGCCGAACGGCGTGAGCGCCGCGTCGGACGCGTACGACTCCAGCAGCACGCTCAGCCCTTCGACGTACTCGCCGTCGCCGAAGTCGTCGAGCCCGGTGAGCTTCGACGCCGAGGCGTGCAGGTCCTCGACGGTGCCGACGTTTTCCCGGCCGGGGAGCATCGGTCCTCCTCGTGATGGCTAGTGGTGGTACTCGCCGCCGTTGACGTCGAGGCACTGCCCGGTGATCGCGCGCGCCATCGACGAGGCGAGGAACACCACGGCGTCGGCGATCTCGTCGGGCTCCGGCAGCTTGCGCAGGTCTATTGTGGACGCCGTTTCGGCGTAGACGTCCTCGGGCGTGATGCCGCGTTCCTTGGCCAGGTAGGCGAAGTACCACTGGAGGTTCGGCCCCCAGATGTAGCCGGGCGCCACGGTGTTGACCCGCACGCCGTCCGGCCCGAGTTCGCTGGCGAGGCTCTGCGCCAGCGACAGCAGCGCCGACTTCGCCAGCTTGTAGGCGCCGAACGTGCGCCGCGAATGCCGCAGGACCGCGGAGTTGATCATCACCAGCGACCCCTTGCTCTCCTTGAGCGCGGGCAGGAACAGCCGGGTCAGCCGGAGCACCGAGATCGCCGCGGTCTCGAACCCCGCGCGGACGGCGTCGAGGTCCGCAGTGGCCAGATCGGTCAGCGGCGGGACGGCGAAGGCGTTGTGCACCACCGTGTCCACCCGTCCGAACGCCTCGAGCGCCTCGTTCACCAGGTTCGCGGCGGAATCCGCGTCGTCGATGTCGGTCCGGATGGCGACGGCCCGGCGGCCGAGGTCGGTGACCTCCTTGGCGACTTCGGTGAGCCGCGACTCCGTGCGCGCGGCGAGCACCAGGTCCGCCCCGGCCAGCGCGCTGCGCACGGCGATCGACCGGCCGAGGCCCGGGCCGATGCCGGAAACCACGACCACCTTGCCCTGCAACAAGTTTTCCACGCTCACCCCAGCATCCGGGCGGCGACGGCGTCCTGCCGGGCCGCGATCCTCGCCGCCCACTCGGCCGGCGTCACGCGGGCTTCCTCGTGGTAGGGCAGCCGGTCGGGCAGTTCGTCCACCTTGACCACCTCGACGACCGGGCCGTCGTCCGGACCGAGGTCGCGGGACAGCCGCTGCCAGCGGATCTGCACGTACCCGCGGTCGTGTCCGGTGCGCTCCAGCCAGTTCGCCACGCCGGGGTCGCGCTCGCTGAGCACGAACCGGATCTTCCCGTCCGGGTCGACGCGCGCCTGGTCGGCCGTGAGGCTCGTCTGGTGGTTGATGTAGTCGAGCGAGACGTACCAGAGGCTGCCGAGCTGGATGCCCTGGTACGGCGCGTCCGCGCAGCGCGGCACGGTGACGATCATCGCCTCTTCGTCGCCCAGCTCGTAGTGCCCGGCCGAGGAGAACTGCGTGGTCAGCCCGCCCGGCGTCGAGCGCGGCTCGGTCATCGTGTTCACCGGCAGGTCGTAGTAGAACCACTTCGGGAAGGCCAGGAACGTGTTGAGCCTGCTCAGCAGGATCTTCCCGGTGACGCCGTAGCGTTTGGCCAGCGCCGTCCGGTCCGGCACCGGCGGCGCCTGCCCCGCCGTGTCGACGCACTGGATGCGGATCTCGCCGCGCCGCTCGGTCGCCCAGTCGCTGTAGACCTCGCGGACCACGAGCATCGACGAGCCCTCGCCCAGGGTGAAGTAATTCGGCCCTGGGTTCTCCTTCGCCGGACCGAACCGCAGCTCGAAGCGGCCGTCCTCGCCGATTTCGATGGCGCGGTCGTCGAATGCGGCGAGGCTGTCGGGCACGACCACCGGTGAATAGTCGCCGTTGAGGATCTGGAAGCTCAGGTCGGCGGTGGTCCCCCGGACGCCGGTGACCAGGTATTCGCGGTCGTCGCGGATGTTCGCGTTGAAGTACAGCGTGTCCGGGTTGTCCAGGCCCATCTTCGTGTACGGGCCGGTGGACGCGGTGAAGTACGGGAAGTCGCGCTGGTAGGCCCAGGCCATCTGCAGCGACGCCCGGATGCTCCCGGCGAGGTAGTCGTAGCCCTCCAGGAGGTCCTGCTCGGTCTTCACGTGCGGCGCCCCGGCGAGCAGCTTCTCGGCCTCGACGATGGCGTCGGCGAACGGCCTAGTCAACGAGAACTCGTTCTCGATCATGCCGGGACGGCCCAGCGGTTGGCGATCAGTTTGAAGCCCGGCACGCTTTCGAACGACATCATCGACTCGTAGGTCCGGACGTACCCGATGTGCGAAATCCGCCAGACGCCGTCGCTCTCGCGGCGATAGGTGTCTTCGTAGAACGCCGCGCCTTCGATGATCATCTTGTGCTCGGGAACGATCACCCTGTCGGTGAACGACCACCGCCCGGTCGCGGTGTCGCCGTCGACGTCGATCTCGGGCTGAGCCGCGTGATGCACGGTGATGATGCCGTTGCCGAGGCTCTGGGTGAGGAATTCGACGATGGCGTCGCGGCCTTCGAACTGCTTCCCCTCACTCCCGACCGCCCGGGTCCCGTAGTCGGCCGTGGCGTCGACGGTGAACGTGTCGGCCACCTCGTCCCACAGTTTCAGGTCCACCCCGCGCAGGTACCGGTACTTCAGCCGCTTGATCTCTTCGAGTACGACCAGGTCCATGTGCACAGGGTCCCGCACCCCTTGACCAAAGACAAGAACATGTTCTACTTTTTTCCAGTGTCCGTGACCTCGTACGAGCTATCGCACCTGGCCGCGCTCGAAGCGGAGGCCGTGCACGTCTTCCGCGAGGTCGCGGCGACCTTCGAGCGCCCCGTCCTGTTGTTCTCCGGCGGCAAGGACTCGGTGGTGATGCTGCACGCTGCCGCGAAGGCGTTCTGGCCGGCGCCCCTGCCGTTCCCCGTGCTGCACGTCGACACCGGCCACAACTTCGACGAGGTGCTGCGGTTCCGCGACGAGACGGTCGCCGCGTCGAACCTCCGCCTGCTGGTCGCGAGCGTGCAGGACGACATCGACGCCGGCCGCGTCGTCGAGGAGACCGGGCCGGGGACCAGCCGCAACCGGCTGCAGACGGCCACTCTGCTGCGCGCGATCCGTGAGGGCGGCTTCGACGCCGTGTTCGGCGGTGCCCGCCGTGACGAGGAAAAGGCCCGCGCGAAGGAGCGCGTGTTCAGCTTTCGCGACGAGCACGGCCAGTGGGACCCGCGGGCGCAGCGCCCGGAGCTGTGGAACCTCTACAACGGGCGGCACCGGCGCGGCGAGCACATCCGCGTGTTCCCGCTGTCGAACTGGACCGAGCTGGACATCTGGCAGTACATCCGGGACGAGCGGATCGCGCTGCCGCCGCTGTACTACGCGCACCGGCGTCCGGTGATCCAGCGCGACGGAATGCTGCTGGCGGCCACGCGATTCCTGTCGCTTGCGGACGGCGAAACGCCGTACGAGGCGACCGTGCGCTTCCGGACCGTCGGCGACGCCACCTGCACCGGCTGCGTCGAGTCGTCGGCGGCGACACCGTCCGAAGTGGTCGCCGAGGTGGCCGCCACCCGCGTCACCGAACGCGGCGCGACGCGTGCCGACGACCGGATTTCCGAGGCAGGCATGGAAGACCGCAAGCGAGAGGGCTACTTCTGATGCAGCTGCTGAGGATCGCCACGGCGGGAAGCGTGGACGACGGGAAGTCCACGCTGATCGGCCGGCTGCTGTTCGACTCGAAGGCGATCTTCACCGACCAGCTCGCCGCCGTCGAACGGGCCAGCCGCGAGCGCGGTGAGGACTACCCGGACCTCGCGCTGCTCACCGACGGGCTGCGAGCCGAGCGCGAGCAGGGCATCACCATCGATGTCGCCCACCGCTACTTCGCCACGCCCAGGCGGAAGTTCATCATCGCGGACACCCCGGGGCACCTGCAGTACACGCGGAACATGGTGACCGGCGCGTCCACCGCCGACCTGGCGCTGATCCTCGTCGACGCGCGCAAGGGCGTCCTCGAACAGTCGCGGCGGCACGCGTTCCTCGCGTCGCTGCTCGGGATCGGGCACCTCGTGGTGTGCGTGAACAAAATGGACCTGGTCGGGTGGTCCCAGGAGCGGTTCGAGGAGATCCGCGAGGACTTCCGGCGGTTCGCGATGAAACTCGACGTCGCCGACCTGACGTTCGTGCCGATTTCGGCGCTGCACGGCGACAACGTCGTCCACCGCAGCGCGAGCATGCCGTGGTACGAAGGGACTTCGCTGCTGCACCAGCTGGAGGAGGTGCACGTCGCCTCCGACCGCAACCTGATCGACGCGCGGTTCCCGGTGCAGTACGTGATCCGCCGGTCCGACTTCCGCGGCTACGCGGGCACCATTGCCGGCGGCGTGTTCAAGCCGGGTGACGAGGTCGTCGCGCTGCCGTCGGGCTTCACGTCGAAGGTGCGCGCGGTCTGGGGTCCGGGCGGGAAGCCCCTGGAAGAGGCGTTCACCGGGCAGGCGGTGGCCGTGGAGCTGGCCGACGACCTCGACCTCGGCCGCGGGGCCATGCTGTGCCGCCCCGGCAACCGCGCGGAGTCGGCCCGCGAGGTCGACGCCCTGGTCTGCTGGTTCTCCGAGCGCGCGGCGCTGACGCCGGGCGCGACCTACGCGGTGCGCCACACGACCACCGAGACGCGGGGCACGGTGGAGCGGCTGGAGTACCGCCTCGACGTCACCACCCTGCACCGCGACGAGACGGCGGAGGCGCTGCGGCTCAACGACATCGGCCGGATCCGGCTGCGCACGCGGGCGCCGCTGCTGTTCGACCCGTACCGCCGCAACCGGGCCACCGGCGGCTTCCTGCTGGTCGACGAGCACACGGGTGACACGGTCGCGGCGGGCATGATCACCGGCGCGCCGGTGTCCCCGGTCGTCTGGCACACCGCGGCGGTGCGGCGCGAGGACCGCCCGACCCGCGGCGCGACGGTGTGGCTCACCGGGCTCTCGGCGTCGGGCAAGTCGTCGGTGGCGGTGGAGCTGGAACGCCGCCTGGTCGCGGCGGGCCGCCCGGCGTACCTGCTCGACGGCGACAACCTGCGCCACGGGCTCAACGCGGGTCTCGGGTTCAGCCCGGAGGACCGGGCGGAGAACGTCCGGCGGGTGGCGGAGGTGGCGCGCCTGTTCGCGGACGCGGGCGTGGTGGCGATCGCGTCGCTGATCAGCCCGTACGAAGCCGACCGCGCCCGGGCCCGTGCGGTGCACGACGGGCTGCCGTTCGTGGAGGTCTTCGTCGACACGCCCCTGGAAGTCTGCGAAGCCCGCGACCCGAAGGGCATGTACGCGAAGGCGCGTGCCGGGGAGATCACCGGCTTCACGGGCATCGACGCACCCTACGAGCGCCCTTCGTCGCCGGATCTGGTGCTGCGCCCGGGCGACGGCGACCCGGCGGCGATGGCGGCGGCGATCCAGGCCCTCCTCGACGACCTCGGCTGAAATCTGTTGTTCGCTCCCCTAGGCTGGGCCGCATGACGTCGGTCAGGCAGGTTCAGGTCACCTTCGACTGCGCGGAACCCGAGCGCGTCGCCCGGTTCTGGTGCGAAGTGCTGGGGTACGAGCTGCGAAGCGAGGGATTCGCCTGCGTTGATCCCACGGGGGTGGGCCCACGGCTGTACTTCCAGCGCCTTCCCGAGGGCAAGGTCGTCAAGAACCGGGTGCACCTCGACGTCCGGGTCGGCACCGGGCTCGTCGGCGAAGAGCGGCTCGCCGCTCTCGAGGCCGAGTGCGCGCGACTGGAGGCGCTCGGCGCGAAACGCCTGTGGCTCCAAGAGGCGGACGAGGACAACGAGTCGTGCCTGACGATGCAGGACGTCGAGGGCAACGAGTTCTGCCTCGACTGAGCGCGGTCTCATTCCACCGGGACGTAGTCACCACCTTTCCGGGCGGCGGCGAGATCGGCGTGCGTGGACGCGCTGGTCATGAAGCGGCACGATCACGGTGGCCTCGCGTAGAACGAGGCAAGCACTCGGTACATGACATCTCAGTCCTGCGCCCCGTCACCTTTAACTCCACGTCCGGAGCTCGTTTCGCAGCTACAGACTCGCTCGCCCTCAAGAGGAATACCGACCACTCAGGAATAGAGAGAAACAGGATTTCACAGCTTAAATACCGTCATTCTGTCAACTCTTCTCGATCGATACCAACAAATTTCGAGACCGAGACAACTCTTCTCCACAGCAGCATACATCATACTGCCCTCATCTTCATTGCTATTGTGGCCGCAACTGGCGTCTATTTTGGCCTATCTACAACTGACAGTGGTTCGGACGCATCTGAAACAGAGGACACTTCGTTCGCCTTTGGAATGTCTAGCCAACAGATACCGAATGGCCATGTCGGCAATTTGACGCCTGAACAGGAAGACAAGTTGCGTAAGTTCTGGCAAGCCATTGCCAACGTGTGCGGATGGTCTGAAGATGGCAGCACCTCCATGAGGGACGTTGCCAAGGAATCCGCCGCCGCTGCTGCAGCTGCTGATGCTGATGCTGGAAAGTGGCGATTTGGTCTGTTTCGGAAGACAGAGAACCCTGGTGCGGACACTTTTGGCAGCGGCAACGAGGATGACAAGTTTG
>NZ_JBFBBN010000058.1:0-62907 GCF_040682715.1 Amycolatopsis sp. NPDC051128
GTTGCTGGAGCATCTGGCTGATGTGTCGAAGCAGGCCGCCGATGTGATGGTGAAGCGGGCGCGGGCGGTGAACCCCGGCCAGAACCTCGACGGCACCCCCGTTCCCGCGGTCGCTCCCGCCACCGGGGTCGCCGCCCGAACCGGGGTGTTGAGCAACCCGATGATCGACACCATCGTCGGGGTCGTGCAGCAGGTCCCCGTCGAGCACCGCGACGAGGCTGAGGCGTCTCTGCTGGCCTTCGCCGCGGACGCCGGGCACAAGCAGGTCGCCGCGCTCGGCGCACGGATCTTGGCGCATCTTGTCCCGGACGGGCCGGAACCCGACCCGACCGAACCCGCCGTCCCGGGTCGGGAGGTGTCGTTGCGGCGGAAAAGGACCGGGGTGTGGGAGTTGCACGGCAGGTTCGACGACGAGACCGGCACCCGCGCCAGCGCCCTGCTGGACTCCATGGCCGAACGCCGTGCCAGTGACGAGGGCCCGGATTTGCGGTCTCCGCAGGAACGCTACGGCGACGCCTTCTCCGACCTGCTCGACCTCGCGCTGAACTCACCCGACCTGCCGGTGCAGGCCGGGGAACGAGCCCACGTCATGATCACCGTCTCACTCGCCGACCTCAAGTCCGGTGTCGGGCACGCGATCCTCGGTGACCTGGGCGCGGTCTCCGCGGCCGAGGCTCGGCTGCATGCCTGTGACTGCGGGGTCATCCCGGCGGTGCTGGGCGGCAAGAACGAGCCCCTCAACTTGGGTAGGCTTCGCCGGACGGTTTCCACCGGACTGCGCCGCGCCCTCTACCTACGCGACGGCGGCTGCGCCTTCCCGGGGTGCCACCGCCCACCCCGGCACTGTCAGGGCCACCACATCCGGCACTGGGCCGACGGCGGGCCGACCGACCTGCATAATCTGGTGTTGTTGTGCGGTCACCATCACCGGTTGCTGCACCGCTCCGACTGGGACGTCCGCATCGCCGCCGACGGCCTCCCCGAATTCCTCCCACCAGTCTTCCTGGACAAACACCGAAAACCCAGACGCAACAACCTCCACCAACCCCTACCCCTCACCGCCTGACAACCGAACACGGGAAAGGCCCGCAGCCACCGGCTACGGGCCCGTCCAAGTCGTGCGTTGCGTGCAACCGTCAACCAACCTCAGCCGCGCAACTACGGCGTTGTTGATCAGTAGGTCTCGGCTTCCGGCCAGCGGTCGCCGAACGTGATGGCAAACGCGTTGATCACTGGCTTCGTGCGCCGTGAGGCGCTGTGGTTTGAGTGGAGGTGAGAGACCGCCACCGTCGGGTCGTCGCAGCGGCCCGGCTGGAGCTGAGGGCAGGCTGATCCGGGAGGTGCCGGGGAGGCTGGGAGCAGCCCTGACAAAGCCGGGACGTGCCAGTACTGCCAGATGGTGCGGGTCCGGCGAGCGGGATCGAAAGGAGTACGCGAGGAACCGATGACGTAAAGCCTCTCAACGTTTTACCGGCTCGAACCTGGTGGATGTGGGCCGGGAGCGGTGCGTCCCTGCCGCCGTGCCGGCGGTTGGGGAACTTCCGGGTGGTGAAGCCGACGGCTCGGAAGGCCGCGCTGAAAGCCTGCGGCGTAGGCGCGGCGATACCGCAGGGGCAGAGTCGGGCTCCTCCTCGATCAAGCGAACCACAGTGAACACGGGAACCACCTCGGGGCTCGCCCTCCGCCACAAATCCATTGTGGATGGTTGGGCTGGGTTCATCGTCGACCGATCGGCCCGGGGTGGGGCGGAGTCGCCGTAGTACTCCGAGCCGGGGAAAGCCCGGTGCATGGGGAAGGGCGACAGCGGATGGATAGGAGATGGTGGCTGTAATGCCGAAAGACGCACCGCCGAACGGTGGTGCCCCGGCCGAGGCCTCGAAGGGGCCGTGGCAGCGGGTATCGGAGATGCAGGCCAAGCTTCACCGTTGGGCGGCGGCCGATCCTGGCCGCAGGTTCGACGATGTGTTCAACTTCGTGCACGACCCGGCGACGCTGATCGTGGCGTTCGCTCGGGTCGCGGGCAACCGGGGTGCGAACACGCCCGGCGTCGACGGTCTCACCGCCGCCGATGTCGAGCAGCGCCTCGGTGTCTCGGGGTTCCTGGAAGACCTGCGGATCTCCCTGAAAGGGGGCTCGTTCCGGCCGTTGCCGGTGCGGGAGCGCAGGATCCCTAAGCCCGGTGGTTCGGGGAAACTCAGGAAGCTGGGGATCCCGACCATCGCGGACCGGGTGGTCCAGGCGGCGTTGAAGCTGGTGCTGGAACCCATTTTCGAGGCCGACTTTCTGCCGGTCTCCTACGGGTTCCGGCCGAAGCGGCGGGCGCAGGACGCGATCGCCGAGATCCACATGTTCGGCTCCCGCGGCTATCAGTGGGTGCTGGACGCGGATATCGAGGCGTGTTTTGACTCGATCGACCACGCGGCCCTGCTGGACCGGGTGCGTCATCGGATCAAGGACAAACGCGTGCTGGCGCTGGTGAAGGCGTTTCTCAAGGCCGGGGTGATGACCGAGGTCGGCGAGAAAGAGGGCTCCGACACCGGCACCCCGCAAGGCGGGATCTTGTCCCCGCTTCTGGCCAACGTCGCGCTGTCGGTGCTCGATGAGCATGTGATGGCACCCTGGAAGCCAGACGGGCCGATGGGAACCACCGCCCGCCGCAACTACCGTCGTTCCAAGGGCCTGCCGACGTGGCGGATCGTCCGCTATGCGGACGATTTCGTCGTGCTCGTGCACGGCCAGGAGCACGACGTGGTGGCTCTGCGCGAAGACATCGCCAGTGCATTGACTCCGTTGGGCCTTCGTTTCTCGGAGGCCAAGACGCGGGTTACGCATATGGCGGACGGGTTCGACTTCCTGGGTTTCCGCATCCAGTGGAAACGTAAGCGAGGAACGAACCAGTGGTACGTATACACGTTCATCGCTGACCATCCACTTCGGTCGGTGAAGGCAAAGATCCGTGCCCTGACACATCGCGTCAGTCAGGCCGACATGGGCGCCGTCATCGGCAGGATCAACCAAATCCTGCGCGGCTGGACCAACTACTTCCGGCATGCCGTCTGCAAACACATCCTCAACCATCTCAGGCACTTCGTCGACTGGCGAGTGATCAGGTGGCTGAGGAAGCGGCATCGCTGGAGGTGGACAGCGTTCCGCCGCCGGTTCACCACCTCGACCGGGCGGTGGCTGCCGATCGCGGCAGACGGGGTCGCGTTGTTCAACCCGGCATCGGTGACGGTCAGCCGCTACCGCTATCGGGGCAACAAGATCCCTAACCCGTTCATGCGGC
Organism: Amycolatopsis sp. NPDC051128; assembly: GCF_040682715.1. Classification (NCBI taxonomy): domain Bacteria; kingdom Bacillati; phylum Actinomycetota; class Actinomycetes; order Pseudonocardiales; family Pseudonocardiaceae; genus Amycolatopsis; species Amycolatopsis sp. NPDC051128. The sequence continues at coordinate 3,287 of NZ_JBFBBN010000058.1, forward strand.
CCAACCACGTCTGACGGCACCAACCGTGGAGAGCCCGGTGCGTCGAGAGGCGCACGCCGGGTTCGGCGAGCGGCCCGCAGAAACGGACCGGTGGCAACACCGGCACCGCGCTGCGGGCCGACTCATCCAGCGCATCGTCCATCGGGCGCGGCCTGTCCCGGTCGGGTCCAGGCTGCGTGTTTCGCACGCCATTTCTCTTCGAATTCGTCTAGAGCGGCCGCGGCGACGACCTCAGGCAGGCCTTTGAGGCCGTCGCAGACGAGGAAGAACACGTCCCGGATGCCGCGGTTCTTCAGGTCGATCAGCACGCTCATCCAGAACTTCGCGCCCTCGCTGCCGGTGCCCATCCACAGGCCCAGGACGTCCTTGTGACCGTCGATGGTGACGCCGATGGCGGCGTCGATGAACACCGCCACGTACACCGCCCCGCATCGAGAGGGCGGTTGGCCCAGTCGTTCATTTCGGCGCGGCGAGTCGCCGTTGCCGCTTCTTCAGGATCCGCGGTTCGAACGTGCTCTCCCGATCCCGTGGCACGTTGATGCCGACTTCGCCCGCCGCGTCGGAGATCACCGTTTTCGGGCGGGTGCCGTTGCGCACGTTCGTCGACTCGCGATCCGGGGCGGCCTGGTTCTTCTCGTGCCCGAGGTGCTCGGTCATCTCCTCGTTCAACGCGGTTTCCAGCACATTCTTGGTGAACAGCTTCAGCAACCCGTCCGGGCCGGTCAACGCCAGCCCCCACGCCTTCGCCTCGGCCACCATCGCCGCCGCGGCGGCCTGCTCCGGCGACAGCTCCCGCGCCGGCTTGGACTCACTCTTGCGTGGACTCACAAAGCCCGATGTCATCACTCACAGTGCCCATCCCGCCGGACCTCAGCCCGGCGTGTCGGGCCGGAAAACCGATCTTGGAACAGTCCCACTCCTGGTGATCAATCCATCGCATATCGCTACCTCTTGATATACTGTCCCTGCTTGATGACCGAAACCCACGCTCACCCCGGGTCAAGTCGGCACCATCAACCGCCAGTCGGGAAAGGAAACCTTCCGCAGCCGGCATCTTCATCCAAGGAGATCCGACCGTGCGAAAAAGATACAGCAAGTTTCGTATTGCGTCGCCCCAGGCACACGCCTGGGCCTTTCTGAGGGGATCGTCCAGCATGCGGAAACTGTCGAAGGCGCTTGTCTATTTGTTCGGCATCGTCGCTCTTTCCGGCGGAGCGGTCGCCGTGACCGCTCCGCCGGCCCACGCAAGCGTGGTTCAAGTATGGGACGGCCTTGAGGGTGCAACACCCTGGACCAGATGGCAGGGCGGCGGCTCCGGCGATGGGGTCGCCGGCTACGATATCAACGGTGGCGTGGCCCACTGGGATCAGAACAATGGCTGGCTCCATGTCGGCAACGGTTGGGCCGCGAACCGGATTCCGGTGAACATCAGCCAATGGACACGCCACAACTGCGCAGTCGGAGTGTGGATCAACCCCTTGGCGTCCGGGGCGCAGGTCGGCCTACAAGTGTGGAACCCCAACGGTTGGCACATTATCGCGGAGACGTACCCATGGGTCGCCGGCGGCGGCTACAAACAGATCTCCATCGGCGGACTGGACTTGCGCCCATTCAGTGGCGATATCTACCTCCAAGTCATCTACGGCAACAGCAGTGGCGCCAAGACGTTCGTGCGCTTCGATGACATGGCGATATCCTGCTTCTACTGATCTTCGACAAGGAAGCGGCCGACCCTCGCCATCGTCCGCGGTGACCCGGACTGTCTCGTCCGCGCTGATCACGAAATCGTTGGCGCCCAGGGGGTGAACGCCGGCACCCGCCCGAACGAGAAGAGCGGCAGGGAATCCGTATCTTGAAACCCAAGCTAGTCCCCCGCAGCACTGGAATACCGCGCAGAAAGAACCCGAAGCCGCTCAGCCAGCTCAGGCGGCGACTCGACTTCGAAAGCGACATCCAGCATCCCCACGACAAACGCGACAATGTCGAAAGAATCCGTCGCCAGTTCAAGCCGGCACGTACGCTCGTCGATCGGCACGACCTCGCCCTCCACCCGCCCGGCAAGCTCCGACGCCGGCGCGTGGATCTTCAGCACCGCCCGGTACGGCCACATCTCCCGGCCCATCGTCCGCGTCAGGTACGCCGTGAGGTCACCGTCGGGCGGCTCGCGATGGACGAACCGAGGGCCGTTCGGAGTCCTCAGCGTCAGCCGGTCGGCGCGGAACGTCCGCCAGTCCGCGCGGCCGGTGTCCCAGCCGACCAGGTACCAGCGGCGGCCCCACGACACGAGGCGGTGCGGCTCGACCGCCCGGCGGGACTCGGTGCCGTCGTGGCTCACGTAGTCGAAGCGCAGCGTCTCGGCCGCGCGGATCGCCGCCGACACCGTGGTGAGCACCGCCGCCATCTCCGGGCCGCGCACCGGCAAGGCGAGCATGCTCGCTTCCAAGGCGGCGACGCGGTGCCGCAGCCGGGAGGGCAGGACCTGCGAGAGCTTCGTCAGCGCCCGCAGCGACGCCTCTTCCAAGCCGGAAACCCCGCCGGCGTGCAAGCCGACCACCACCGCGACGGCCTCGTCGTCGTCCAGCAGCAGCGGTGGCAGCTCCGCGCCGGCGCCGAGCCGGTACCCGCCGACCGGTCCCATCACCGCGTGCACCGGGTAGCCGAGCTCCCGCAGGCGGTCGACGTCGCGGCGCACCGTCCGCGTTGTCACGCCCAGCCGCTCGGCGAGCTCGGTGCCCGACCAGTCCCGGTGCATCTGCAGCAACGACAGCAGCCGCAACAATCGGCCAGGGGTTTCCCGCATGCCGCCGAGAATGCCAGAGGTCCAGGACCGATCCTGTCCTACATGCCCGCGAAGCTCAGCGCATGGATCCCTTCCGCATCAACATCCCCCAAGCCGACCTCGACGAGCTGCGCCACCGGCTCGCCCGCACCCGCTGGCCGGGCGAGCTGCCCGGCGCCGGCTGGTCGTACGGCGTCAGCCAGACCTACCTCGCCGAACTGGTGGAGTACTGGCACACCGGATACGACTGGCGTGCCCAGGAAGCCCGGCTCAACGCCTTCCCGCAGTTCACGACCACCATCGACGGCCAGCGCGTGCACTTCCTCCACGTGCGCTCGCCCGAACCCGGCGCGACGCCGCTGATCCTGACCCACGGCTGGCCGAGCACGGTGGCCGACTTCCTCGAGATCCTCGGCCCGCTCACCGACCCGCGCGCCCACGACGGCGACCCGGCGGACGCGTTCCACGTCGTCGTGCCGTCGGTGCCCGGCTTCGCGTTCTCCGGCCCGACGGCCGAGCCGGGCTGGAACACGCGCCGGATCGCCCGGGCGTGGGCCGAGCTGATGCGGCGGCTGGGCTACGAGCGCTACGGCGCCCAGGGCGGCGACTTCGGCAGCATCGTCTCGCCCGAGCTGGGGCGGACCGCACCGGAGTCGGTGCTCGGCGTGCACGTCAACGCCGTCGCGAACGCCGGGGTCCCGACGGCGCCCGGCGACCTCGACCGGCTGTCCGAAGAGGACCGCAAGCAGGCCCAGGAGAACGAAGTGTGGTGGTACGCCCATTCCGGCTACGCCACGCAGATGGCCACCCGGCCCCAGACGCTCGCCTACGCGCTCAACGACTCCCCCACCGGGCAGCTGGCGTGGAACCTCGAATGGTTCGTGGACTGGGATCCCGCGGCCACGCGGCAGACGCCGGTGAGCCGCGACGCGATCCTCACGAACGTCACGATCTTCTGGTTCACCGGCACCGCGGGCTCGGCCGCGCGCCTCTACCTGGAGGCGGGCCAGGACGGCTGGGGCGAGCGGCCGGCGCCGTCCGGAGTGCCGACGGCGGTGGTGAACTTCCTCGGCGACCACGCGATCCGCGGCCTGGCCGAGCTGTCGAACACGGTCACGCGCTGGACGGAGTACGACACGGGCGGGCACTTCGCGTCGCTGCAAGCGCCGGACGTGCTGGTCCGCGACATCCGGGAGTTCTTCCGCGGCCTCTAGTCCACAGTGGAGGACCGACGGCGCCGTTTCGCGACGGCGCCGTCGAGCAGCGGCCGCAGCTCCGCGACCACCGTGTCGAGCGGCGCGACGTTCCGGTGGGCCCGGGCCAGGACGATCGCGCCCTCCAGGGCGCTCAGCATCAGCACAGCCAGCGACGTGCTGCGGGCCGGGGGCACGCCCAGCTGTTCGAGGGTGGCGGCGACCGGGCGCTGCCAGCCGTCGAAGGCCTTGCCGACCGCTTCGCGCAGGCTGTCGCTGGTCGACGCGGTGTCGGCGACCGTCGCGACCAGCGGGCAGCCGGCGTCGAACCCCGCGGTCGTGAACTCGTCGCGCCACTGGGCGGCCATCGCCGCGAAGAGCTTGCCGGGCGTCGGATCGTCGAGCTTCGCGGCGACCCGCGCCACCCGCCGGGCGGCGTAGTCCCCCGCCCACGCGACGGCTTCGGCGATCAGCTGGTCCTTACCGCCGGGGAAGTAGTGCTGCAGGGATCCCCGCGGCGCTTCGGCGTGGGCGACCACCTCCCGCATGCCGGTCGCCCCGACACCGTGGATCCGCACCAGCTGCGCGGCGCTGAGCACCATCCGCTCGCGCGGCGTCCTCGTCATCGACTGCCTCCTTCATGACGCCCGTCATGGTAGCCCAGTCCGGCACGACCAGCGCGAAGTCCCGCTCACCGCGTTCGTAGGCCGGCAGCGGCCGGAACCCCTGACGCAGCAGCAGCGCCTCGGCGCCGGTGTTCCCGGACCGCGCGGTGGCGCGCACGGTCCACCCCGGCCACCGGCCGGCCGTCCACAGCCACCGGGCCAGCGCGCTGCCGATCCCCCGCCGCTGCCACGCGTCGGCGACGAGGAGCCCGACGTCGGCTTCACCCGGCGTCTCGGAGACGAAGTTGAGCAGGCCGACGGGAGTGTCGCCGCGGGTGGCGAGCAGCGCGACACCGGCCGGCGGCCCGGCGAGCAGGAAACGCTGGTAGCGCCGGAAGATCTCGGCCGGTTCGGCGGGCCCGCCCATGAGGAACCGGCCGCGCAGGCTGGCGGGCGAGCAGGCCGCGACCAGAGCGGCGACGCACTCGCGATCGGCGGCGCCCGCCTCGCGGATCTCTATGACGGTGGTCATAGTCCCATGAGACCACGCCGGGTGCGGGCCGCACACTATGACGGACGTCATAGATCGGCGCGGACCGCGCGATTCACCCATCCGGCAGGCGGGTACGTTGCCGTGGCCGCGACCCTCACCGCGAAAGGCGTCCCGATGCAGCTCTACGCCGAACGGCCGATCCGCCGTACCGCCCAGCTCGTCAGCGACCTGCTCGCCCTGCTGCTCGTCGTCTTCGCGGTGTGGCTGGGGACGTCGGTGTACGACGAGGTGACGAAGCTGCGCGCGCCCGGGGACGGACTCGTCGACGCCGGCACCGGGCTGCGGGGCACCTTCGACTCGGCGGCGAGCTCCGCCGACGGGATCCCGCTCATCGGCGACGCGCTCGCGAAGGCGCTGCGCGGCGGGTCCGCCGTCGGGACCAAGTTCGCCGACGCGGGGCGGTGGCAGATCGAGGCCGTCGAGAGCCTCGCGTGGTGGATGGCGGCGATCATCATCGCACTTCCGCTGCTGACGCTCGTGGTGACCTGGCTGCCGCTGCGCTGGCACTACACCCGCCGCGCCACGGCGGCCGCGGCGCTGCGGGACCTCGGGGACGAAGGGCTGGACTTGCTCGCGTTGCGGGCGCTGACCACCCAGCCGTTGCGGCGGCTGGCCAAGTCCGGCCGGCTCGCCACCGGCTGGCGGGAGCGCGACCGGGACGTCATCAAGCTGCTGGCGGGCCACGAACTGGCCCGGAACGGGCTCACCGCCTGACCTCGGCCCAGACCCGGCTGCGCTCACCGCCAGCGGGATCACTTCGGCGGATTGACCGCCGCGGCGACGTCGGCGAGCGTCTGCTGGTCGACCAGCCCGGTGTCCTCCAGCACCTCCATGTGGTCCAGGACCGTCTGGTTCGCCTGCTTCGCGTGCCGCCGGATGACGTCGTTCTGCGTGCCGGCGCGGACTTCGGCGATGGTCGCGAAGATCTTGCCGTGCGACGCGCGGAGCACGTTCGCGAACAGCTTGTCGAACTCCAGGCCCTGGGCGTTGGTCAGCTGGCGGACCCAGTCCTGCTGTTCGGCGGTGGCCTGGTCCGGCAGCGTCACGCCGAGCATCTTCGCGTCCTCGCGGACGAGCTGGTCGAGGCGCGAGTGGCCGTCCAGCAGGTGCAGCCCGGCGCTTCACCGCCTCGCTGCTGGCGTGGGTCTGCGCCAGGTCGCCGGCGGGAATCTCCCACAGCCCGGCCTGGCGGACCTTGACCAGGAACGTCTTGTCGAGCTCGGTGACCGGCCCGGCGCCGATCACGTTGTCCGCGGCCCCGGCCTGCGCGGCAGAACCCATCTGCATGCCGGCCATGCCCGCGCTGTGCGCCGGCACCTGCGCCTGTGTCGAGCCGGGCGCGGTCTGGGCACTGGCGTTCAGCACCATGACCGAGCCCACGCCGACCACGCTGAGCGTGGCCACGACGACCAGCGCGGTCCGGACCTTGGCCCGGCCCGTCATGCCACGATGATCCGGCATCGTTCCTCCTTCTGACGACAAGTTCGGTACGGGGTACACGGACGCCGTGGCGCGGAGGTTCAGCGAAATCCGGAGAATTTTCTTGTGCGCCAACGAATTCAGCGCATCAGGACGGCCATTGGCCACGAAAAGGAAGCAGCGGGCGAGCCGCCCGGAGACCGCCGGCGAAGGCCGGGGATGTCCATCTTGACCGATGCTCTTGCGACTGGCAAGTATTGCGTCATGCAAACCCTCGAAGACACGCCTCCGGGCGCCGACGCGGACGTGGCGGCCCTCGACGGCCTCACCCTGGTCCTGGTCGGGATCGCGTGGGAATGCGCGCACGCGGCGCCACCCGAGGTCACCTTCCCCCAGACGCGGCTGCTGCTCATCCTCGACCGCCTCGGCCGGGTCCCGAGCTCGCAGCTGGCGGCGGCGATGGGCGTGAACGCGTCGTCGGTGACGCGGCTGGCCGACCGCCTGGAAACCCTCGGTTACCTGGCCCGCGGCCGCAGTCCGGGTAACCGCAGCGTCGTGACGCTGGAGGTGACCGAGACCGGGCGCGAGCTGGTGGCGCGGATCCTCGACCGGCGGCACGCCGCGCTGGGGGCGCTGCTGGACAAACTGCCGCTGTCGCAGCGGGAGGCCGCGGCCACGGCCGCCCGGCAGCTGGTGCACGCGGCCGCGACGATCCCGGCGCTCGGCCCCGCGCCGCTGTGAGTGCCATCCTGGACGGCATGCCGACCCGGTGGACGTGCCCGCGCTGCGACCGCGAGTTCGCGCGCGCCCGCCAGGGGCACACCTGCGTGCCCGGCTGCACGGTCGACGAGACGTTCGCCGGCAAGCCGCCGTGGCAGCGCGCGATCTACGACGCCGTCGTCGGGCACCTGCGCGACCTCGGCGACGTCCACGAGGACGCCGTCAAGGTCGGGGTGTTCCTCAAGCGCGACCGGAAGCTCGCCGAACTGCGCCCGCGGTCCCGCGACGTGCTGGTGTACCTGTGGCTGCCGCACCCGGTCGAAACGGCCCGCATCGCCCCGGCGAGCTGGGCGAGCGGGCCGCGGGTCGGGCACAGGCTGAGCCTGCGCGAGGTGTCCGATGTGGACGACGAAGTCCGCGGCTGGCTGACCGCGGCCTTCGAGACGTCCTGAAGTCCGTCAGGAACCCGCGGGTCCCGTCCAGCCCTCGGGGACGTGCCCGAGGCGGACCCGCTGCGGGTGGTCGCCGACCGGCACCGAGACGAGCTTCTGCCCCGTCGCGAAGGAGATCGCGGTGACCTGGTCGGCGCCGGCCTCGGAGATCACGCACGCGCTGCCGTCGCCGCTCACCGTCGCCCAGTACGGCTTCGCCGCGGGGACCAGCTGTCCCTGCCGCAGGGACGCGCGGTCGACGACCGTGGCGTAGTCGTCCATCGTCCCGGCGACGCAGAGCTTGTCCCCCGCCGGGCTCATCGACATGCCGTGGTGGCGGGAGTCGTTGACGAAGGTCTTGCGGTCGTCGCTGGCGGCCGGGTTCTTCGGCAGCTCCTTGACCCGCGTGATCTTGTCGGTCGCGACGTCGTATTCGAGGAAGCCGTTGAAGAACGACACCTGGAAGTACAGCTTCGACTGGTCCGGGGTGAACGCGACCGGCCGCACCGCGTCCGACAGGTCATTCCGCCCGAAGGCGTCGAGCCGCTGCCGCATGTCGATCACCTTGACCTGGCGGAACGTCGCGGCGTCGACCACGGTGATGCGCCGGTCGCCCTTGGTGAAGTCCCAGCCCGGGGCGTCGAGATCGGTGTTGACCTCGCCGATCGACATGTTCCACACGAACCGGCCGCCGTCGGTGAACACGTTCTCGTGCGGCTTGTCCCCCGTCGCGAAGGAGCCCACCTGCTGGCCGGTGACGATGTCGAGCACGTGCACGGTGTTGGCCGTCGAGGCGGAGACGGCGACGCGGCGCCCGTCCGGCGAGACCGCCATGTGGTCGGAGCGGAAGCCCGACACCGGGAAGCGCCAGTTGATCCGGCCGGTGGCGAGGTCGACCGACACGACGTCGGCGAAGCTCGGCCGCGACGCCACCACCGAACCGCCGTCCGGAGTGGTGTACATGTCGTCGACGAACTGGTCGTGGCCTTCGCCGGGCCCGTTGCGGATGCCGAGGAAGAACGCCAGCTTGACCGGGTTCAGGTAGATCTCCCGCAGCCGTTCGTCCTTGTCGGGGACGATGTTCACGCGGCCGACGCGGGCGAAGGAGCCCCGGGACTGGATGACGTCCGCCGTCCCGTCCCAGTTGTTGCCGACGAACATCACCTCCCGCAGGGCCGCGGGGGCGCCGGTCGCGGGCACCGCCGCGCCGGTCGCCAGCAGGGCAACGGCGGAGGCCAGGTACACCGCACGGGAGAGGTACGACCGCCTTCGGCGGGTTCGGGCACCAGTCGGGGGAATGCGCACGGGAGACACCTTTCGACGCTGAAGAGGTGTGCGGCAGCCCTCGCGAAACTCTCGATGGCTTTCGCGAGGTAGAGGAGTTACTGTCCGGTATTGCCACGATAACGGGCCACCGGAGCCACTCCGGTAGGCCCGCTCGCCCAACATCACGGGCGCGGCGTTGTGGCCGTGCGACAACGGGGTCCCGGGGAGGTGCCGTGCCGGCGTCACCGCTGCTCCAGCAAGTGCTGGACGCGATGGCCGCGGACGAGACCGTGCTCGACGAGCTGGTCGAGGCCGCGCGGAGCCAGTCGCCCGGAGTCGCGCGGCTGCCGGCGGCCGAGAACCGGCGGCACGTCCAGTTCCTGCTCTCCGCGGCGCTGCGGGCCGCGACGAACCCCGACACCGCCGACTACACCACCGCCGAGGCGCTCGGCGCCGACCGCGCCGCGCAGGGTGTCCCGCTCACCGATCTCCTGCACGGGGTCCAGGCCGGCCGCACGCTCGCCGCCCGCGTCGCCGTCGAACGGGCCCGGCCGCCGGCGTGCCCGACGACCTCATCCTCGAAACCATCCTCGACGCCGAGCGCTACACCGGCGCGCTGGAACGCCACATCGTCAAGGGCTATCACGCCGCCGAGCTCCAGCTTTCGCGCACCGTGCGCGACGCGCGGACCCAGCTGCTGCGCACGGTGCTGCTGCCGGGACCGCGGACGCCGCCCGCGCCCGAAGAACTCCACCACGCCGGGCTGCGGCCCGGTGGGCGGTACCACTGCGTGGTGTCCGACGTCAGCGATCCCGCGCAGGCGCGCACGCTGGAGCAGGCGCTCCTCGAGTTCGGCGGCGTCTACGGCCTGGTCGAGGGGCGGCTCACCGGCCTGGCGGCCCGGCCGCCCGCCGAAGTCGCGCTCGCCGACGGGGTGCTGCTGATCGCCGCGCCCGCCGCCCCGCTGCCCGCGCTGCGCGAAATCCACCAGCTGTGCGCGGCCGCGTTGCGGATCGCCGCGCGGCGCGAGCGGCGCGGGTACCACGACCTCACCGGGCTCGCCGGCGAGCTCGCGATGACGGCGCAGCCGCTGCTCGGCGAACTGCTCGCCGCGGAGCTGCTCGGCTCGCTCGATCCGGGAAACGCTTTCCACCGCGAGCTGGCCGCGACGGCGCTGGCGTACCTCGACCACGGCCAGCGGCTGCGGCCCACCGCCGAAGCGCTGCACCTGCACCCGAACACCGTCCGCTACCGCCTCGACCGGCTGGCCGAGCTGACGCCGCTGGCGCTGGCGGAAAACCCGGGCGCGAGCGTCCTCGACACCGTACGGTCCTGGTGGGCGCTGCACCACTGGTCGGCCCCGCCGGACCCGGGCTGATCCGGCGGCCCGCGGCGCTTCAGGCACGGCTGCCGGAGCCGTGGACCCACGGTCGGCTAGCGGCCCCAATGTGGCGTTGGGTGCGTCCAACGCACCCAATGTGGCGTTCGGTGCGTCCAACGCAACCAACGCCACATTGGGGCGCATGAACCGGGGCCCGCCACGGGCGGGCACGGGCCACCCGGCGAAAGTCCGCGCGGCGAAAGTCCGCTGCGCTGCAGGCGAGGCACGGACCCGCCACAGTCACGCGGCCCTCGCGTATTCCTTCAGCACCAAGGCGTTCGCCGCTTCGCGGACCGGGCGGGCCATCTGCTCCAGGACCCGGTTGCGGCCCGGGAGGTATGGCATCAGCTTGATCATCCGCGTGTTGAACCACGCGAACGCCCGCGACTGCGGGAGGATCCCGCGCAGCGCCGTCTTCGCGAGGGCCTGGTTCTTGTCGATGAACGGCCGCATTTCCGCCTCGTAGCGCGCGAACGCCACCGCAAAGTCCCCGCCGGCCGCGGCCAGTTCGCCCGCCAGGACATACGCGCCCGCCAAGGCGAGGCTCGTGCCCTGGCCCGACGCCGGCGACGGGCAGTAGCCCGCGTCGCCGAGGAGGGTCACGCGGCCCGCCGACAGGTGGTCCATGGTGATCTGGCAAACCGGGTCGAAGTAGAAGTCGCCCGCCTCGCGCATGGACTCCAGCAGCTCCGGGATCTCCCAGCCCAGGCCGGCGAACTGGCCGGCCACGAGGTCCTTCTGGCCGTCGACGTCCCGCCGGTCGTAGGCCAGGGGCGGCGCGCTGAACCAGAACGCGGCCTTCGCGTCGTCGGCGCGGGCGGTGCTGTAGACGTTGACCATCTTGCCCGGCGCCGCCGAGTGGAGCAGCTCCCAGCGGTCCAGCTGATGCGTGTTCGGCACGGTCGAGATCGAGATGTAGGCGTCGAACCGGCGCAGGAAGTCCTCCTCCGGGCCGAACGCGAGCGCGCGCACTCCGGAGTGCAGGCCGTCGGCGCCGACGACCAGGTCGAACCGGCGCGGCGCGCCGTGGGCGAAGGTGACGTGGACGCCGTCTTCGCGCTGGTCGAGCCCGGTGATCCAGTCGCCGAAGACGTACTCGACGTCTTCGCGGGTGCTGTCGTACAGGATTTCCGCCAGGTCGCCGCGCAGGATCTCGGTGTCGTCGCCGTGGCGGAAGCCGAAGGTGTCGGCGTCCAGCGTCGCGAGCTGCTTGCCACGCTTGTTGACGAACGCGGCGCCCCGCATGTCGGTGCTCGCCGCGTGCACCTTTTCGAGCAGGCCCATCCGGCGGACGACGTCGACGGCGACGCCGCGGATGTCGATCTTGTAGCCGCCTTCGCGCAGGCTCGGGGCCCGCTCGACGACGGTGGGGCGGAAGCCGTGGTGGCGCAGCCACCAGGCGAGCGCGGGGCCAGCGACACTGGCGCCGGAGATCAGGATGTTCTTCGTCATGCCCAGCAGCGTGGGCGCGGCCGCCGACCGGTCACGAACCGAGCGCGAACCGCCGCTGACCGAACTTCTCGATGGCCTGCTCGGGAGGCATTTCCCGGCCGCGATCAAAGGCATTGACGTAGGCCTCGGCGCCGATGCGCCCCCGGACGCGGTCCACCACGCCGTCGACGTCGGCGTCCCCGGCGACCGGCGCGCCGCGCAGCCCGACCGCCACCCCGAGGAGGAACGCCGCCCGGTCGTCCTCCTCGCGCGCGGCGAGCACCCCGGCCAGTCCTTCGATCGCCTGGGCCGCGCCGGGCAGGTTCGCGTGGTCCAGCGCCGTGGCGAGCGCCTCCTGGTGCAGCTCGGTCGCCGCGTCGAGGTCGCCTTCGGCGGCCGCCGTCCAGCCGAAGCCGGTGTGGAGCCGGATCCGCGTCTCGCCGCCGGTCACCGGATCGCCGGCCAGGCCGATCGCCGACGAGTACCAGTGCCGGGCCGTGGTGAGGTCGCCCGCGCGCCGCGCGATCTCGCCCAGGCCACCGCGGGCGCGCGCGAGCGTCAGCGGCGTGCCCGCGGCACGGGCCTTTTCGGCGGCGGCTTCGTAGTCGGCCGCCGCGGCCCCGGGGTCACCGGCCCGCAGGACGCCGTCGGCGCGGCGGCAGAGCAGCTCGGCGGCGTCTTCGACGGCGCCGAGCTCGCCGGCCAGCCGCACGGACTCGTCCATCAGCGCGCGGAACCGGGCGTGGTCGCCGCGCCAGTCCGCGAACTCCGCGAGCTTCTCCAGCGCGGTCGCCTCGCCCCAGCGGTCGCCGAGCGCGCGAAAACCGTGCAGCGACGCCGAAAAGTGCGCCTCGGCCTCGGCGATCCGGCCGCGGTACTGCGCGCCGAGGCCGTCGCCGACCCGGGTGAACGCCCGCGCCCACGCGTCCTCACCGACCAGCGCGGCCAGCCGCTCGCCGTCCTTCGCCTTGGTGCGCGGGGAAAGCGCCCACAGCAGGAAGAGGTACGGGTACCGCAGCGGGCCGTCGAGCGTCCGCAGGACCGGCTCGATCGCGACGTCGGTGTTCGACGCGTGGATCAGGCACAGGCAGTATTCCTCGGCCAGCCCCGGTGGCGGTTCGGGGCCGACGGCGGCGAGCACGGCGTCCGCGAACGGCGTCGCCTCGCTCCGCCGGCCGCACAGCCACCAGTACCAGGTCAGGGCCGCGATGAGCCGCAGCGCGAGGTCCGGCGCTCGCGCGACGCTCCAGCGCAGGGCCGCGTTGAGGTCGGCGTGCTCGGCGGTCAGCTCCGCCAGCGCCGCCAGCTGGTCCGCGCCGCGCAGCTTCGGCTCGGCCGCGCCGGCGAGGTCGAGGAAGTACTTCGCGTGGGCCGCGCGCCGGTCGTCGCCCTGTTCGGCGCAGAACGCCCGGATGGTCGCCAGCATCCGGTACCGGCCGCCGTCGAACTCGACGAAGGACTTCTCGACCAGGCCGGTGAGCACGAGGTCGGCGTCCCCGACGCCGCAGACCCGCTCGACCGCGTCGAGCCGCGCGCCGCCGGCGAACACCGCGAACCGGCCGGCCAGCAGCCGTTCGTCCGGGTCGAGCAGGTCCCAGCTCCATTCGACGACGCCGCGCAGGGTCCGGTGCCGCGGCTCGGCGGTCCGCTCGCCCCGTGACAGCAGCTTGAAGCGGTCGCCGAGCCGGGCGGCGACGTCGTCCGCGGACATCGTCCGCAGCCGGGCGGCGGCGAGCTCGATCGCCAGCGGCAGGCCGTCAAGGGCGGCGCAGATCCGGGTCACCGCGTCCGGGCCGGGCGTTCTGCCGGGCGCCACCGCCGTGGCGCGGTCGGTGAACAGCCGCGCCGCGGCGTCGGCGGGCAACGCGCCGAGCGGCACCAGCGTCTCGCCGGTCAGGCCCAGCGCCTCGCGGCTGGTGGCGAGCACGCGCAGGCCCGCGCACTCGCCGAGCAGGCGTCGCACCAGCCGTGCGGCGCCGGCGACGACGTGTTCGCAGTTGTCGAGGACCAGCAGCAGCGGCCGGTCGGCGAGCGCGGCGGCCAGCCGGTCGGCCGGGTCCGGTGGCGCGCCCGGCGTCAGCACGCCCTGTTCCCGCAGGCCCAGCGCGGCGAGCACGGCCCGCGGGACCTCGGTCGTCGTCGCCAGTTCGACGAAGCACACTTCGCCGGCTTCGCGGGCCGCGGCTTCGACGGCGAGCCGAGTCTTGCCGGCGCCGCCCGGCCCGGTGAGCGTGACGAGCCGGGCGCTTTCCAGTGACGCGCGCAGCCTCATCAGTTCGGCGGCCCGGCCGACGAACCCGGTCAGGGGCACCGGAATCCGCCGGGCCGGGGCGGGCGCCGCGGCTCGGAGGACCGCGGTGTGCGCGGCCGCGAGTTCGGCCGACGGGTCGGCGCCGAGTTCGTCGGCGAGGCGGTCCCTGGCTTCGACGAACACTTGGAGGGCCTCCGCGGCGCGGCCGCCGCCGTGCAGCGCCCGCATGAGCTGGGCAGTGAGGCGTTCGCGCAGCGGGTGCTCGCGCGCGAGCTCCCGGAGTTCGGCGACGAGCCGGTCGTGGTGGCCGAGCGCCAGCCCAGCCTCGACGCGGTCCTCGGTCGCGGCCAGGCGCAGCTCCGCCAGCCGGGCCGCGCGCGGCGCGTCCGCGAGCCCGTCGAGCGCCGGCCCCCGCCACAACGCGAGCGCCTCGCCGAACAGCTCGAGTTTCGCGCGCGGATCAGGCGTCTCCCTGGCCTGGGCGGTGAGCCGTTCGAACCGGTGGACGTCGACGTCCTGGGGGTCGACGGCCAGCCGGTACCCGGCGGGCGTGAATTCGACCAGGCCGTCGGGCGCGCCGCCGTCCCGCAGCCGCCGCCGGAGCCGGGACACCTGGGACTGCAGGGCGTCGGCGGCGCCTTCGGGCGGGTGCTCGCCGTGCAGGCCGTCGATCAGCCGCTCGGCGCCGACGACGCGGCCGGCGTCGAGGGCGAGCAAGGCGAGCAGCCCTCGCAGCTGCGGGCCACCGAGGGCGACCGGGGTCCCGTCCGGACGGCGGGCTTCGACCGGCCCGAGGATGGCGAACTGCACGCCGCCGATTCTGTCCGCTAGCGCAGGGAGTTCGCCAGCTCCTCGATGATGTTCATCTGCTCTTGCACACCGACCTCCATCCCGGACTCCAGGATCGTGTCCCGCAGTTCCTTGCTGCCGGTCTCGGTCAGCAGCTCCAGGCGTGTGCGGTCCCCGTCGAGAGCGGTGAAGGTGACGGTGTTGAGCGGCCCGTCGACGGAGCCGGGATCGACGCCGGGCATTTCGAACACCTCGGTGTAGACGATCTTCTCGTCCGGCACGATCTCGCGGTACTCGCCGTGGAAGCCGACTTCGGCGCCGTCGTCCGTCTTCAGCACGTACCGCCAGCGACCACCGGGCCGCAGGTCCAGCTCGACTTCGGTGGTGGTCCCACGGTGGCCGCTCCACCAGCGCCGCACCAGTTCCGGCGTGGTCCACACGCGGTAGACGAGGTGCTTCGGCGCGTCGAATTCGCGCGTGATGAGGATCCGGTCGTCGGCGGGGGTGGTGATCTCCACGTCACTGCTCCTGTTCCTTGAGTTCTTCGAGGACGTCGTCCATCAGGTCGAACCGCTCCGACCACGTTCGTTCGTAGCGCTTGACCCAGTCGTGGATGGGTTTGAGCGCGGCGCCGTTGAGCCGGTAGACGCGCTGGCGGCCTTCGTCGCGTACGTCCACCGCGCCCACCTCCCGCAGCACCCGCAGGTGCTTCGACACCTGCGGCTGGGCGAGGCCGAGCAGGTCGACGAGATCGCCGACCGACCGTTCCCCGCCCATGAGGACGTCGAGGATCTGCCGCCGCCGGGGTTCGGCGACCGCGTTGAAGGTGTCCGCCGTCGTCGCTGCTCGTGCCACTCGGCCATCATATGCCCATATGGGTATGCGTCAAGCCTCCACATGCTGGGCACGCTGGGCCCCGGCCGCGCCGTCTGCCACGATCACGGCCATGACCTCCCGGGCGGACGGTCCACAGAGGATGGATGCGCGCGGCGCCCGCCGCAGTGCCAGCGCGAGCGCCGTCCTGCGGGCCGTTCTGGACGACGGACCGATCGCCCGCAGCACGATCGCGCGGCGGACGGGGCTGTCCGCGGCCGCGGTCACCGGGCACAGCGCCGAGCTGCTGCAGCGAGGACTGCTGCGCGAGCTGGCCGAGGCCGAACCGCGCCGCGGCGTCGGACGGCCGCACGTGCCCGTCGACCTCGACACCGGGCGGTACGTCGCCGGCGCGCTGCACCTCGCCGTGCACCACGCCACCGTCGCGCTGCTCGACCTGCGCGGGAATGTGCTGGTGCAGCACGAAGAACCGCACGACGGCCTGGCCGCCGAAGATCTACTCGCCCGCGCCGCCGAGATCCTCGACGACCTGCTGCTCGGCCACGCGCCGGACCGCGAGCCGCTCGGCCTCGGCGTCGCCACCGGCGGCTGGGTCGACCGCGAGTCCGGCACCGTGGTCGACCACCCGCTACTGGGCTGGCAGAACGTGCCGGTGCGGGATCTGCTGGCCGAAAGCACCGGGCTGGCCGTGGAAGTCGACGGCCACGCGCGGGCGCTGGTCCACGCGGAGCGGCTCTTCGGGCACCCGCGCGCCCGGGAAAGCGTCGTGCAGCTGTTCACCGGCAATGTCGTCGACGCCGCGTTCGCCACCGGCACCGGAGTGCACCACGGGCCGCGGTCCGCCGCGGGCGCCGTCGCGCACCTGCCGGTCGACGACAGCACCGAGCCGTGCCGCTGCGGGCGCACCGGCTGCCTCGAGGCCACCGTTTCGGAAGGGACGCTCGCGCGCAAAGCCGCGGAACGCGGGTTGATCGCGCGCCCCGACTTTCCGGAACTGCTCGAACTCGCCGCCTCCGGCGATTCCGCGGCGGTGCGGGTGTTCCTCGACCGGGCGCGGCTCATCGGCCAGGCGGCGGCGTTGCTGCTCGACGTGCTGAACCCGGCCGTGCTGGTGGTGGTCGACCGGAGTGTAGCGCGGGTGCCCGGCTGCCTTCCCGCCATCCGGGACGAGGTCCGCCGCCGGTCACGCTGCCTCGATCCGGCCGAAACCGTTGCGGGAACGAGCTTCCCGGGTACCGAGCTGGCGACGGCCGGCGGCGCGGTGCTCCTCGACGTGCTCTACGACGACCCGCTCGGTCCGCTGCTGACCCGGTTGCCGCGCGCCTCGTGAATCGGCGGAGTTATTTCACCGACTCGCAAAATTGACCGTCCGCCCGGCGGCCCCGAACAATCGAGGCATCCCCGCCGACTCCCGGAACGGACGAAACCACCGTGAAGAGAATCCTGCCCCTGTTCGCCGCCGCCCTGGTGCTGCTGGCCGGCTGCGCTTCGGCGACGGCCACCGGCGCGCCCGGGCAGCCGGAGAAGCTGGAACTGCGTTACCAGGGCAGCGCGAACGCCGTGACCCTGCCCGAACTCGCCGCGGACCTGGGCTACTTCGGCCCGGTCAAGCTGAAGTGGGTGGGCAACACGATCAGCGGCCCGCAGGACATCCAGTCCGCGGCCACCGACCAGACCGACTTCGGCGGCGCCTTCACCGGCGCGGTCGTCAAGCTCGTCGAAGCCGGGGCCCCGGTCAAGGCGGTCGTCAACTACTACGGCTCCGACGAGAAGGCCTTCATCGGCTACTACACCAAAGTGGACAGTCCGATTCGCACCGCCCGCGACCTGATCGGCAAGAAGGTCGGCGTCAACACCGCGGGCGCGAACCTCGAAGCCGCGCTCGACACCTGGCTCAAGGGGCAAGGCCTCTCCGACGACGAAATCAAGCAGGTGCAGCTCGTCGTCATCCCGCCGGTGAACGCCGAACAGGCGCTGCGCAACGGCCAGCTCGACGTCGTCGCGCTACAGGGGATCTTGCAGGACCACGCCGTCGCCGCCGGCGGGGTGCGCCCGCTCTTCAGCGACGTCCAGGCGTTCGGGCCCTACAACGGCGGGCCGTACGTGCTGCGCACCGACTTCATCAAGAAGTACCCGGAGACCACGAAGATCTTCGTCTCCGCCGTGGCCAGGGCGATCGAGTGGGAACGCACGACCCCGCGCGAGGAGGTGATCGCCCGCTTCACGAAGATCATCCAAGCCCGCGGCCGCAACGAGAACACGGACACGCTCAAGTACTGGAAGAGCGTCGGCATCACCCGCGGCGGCCTCGTCTCCGACCAGGACTACACGCGCTGGGAGCCGTGGCTGAAGCAGCAGGGCTACATCAAGGGCGACCGGATCGACACCTCGAAGCTCTACACCAACGAGTTCAACCCCTACCGCGACGGCGCCCCGGCGGTGACGAAGTGACCGCCAAGATCGCCATCCGCTCGGTGACCAAGACCTTCGGCGAGCTCACCGCGCTCGACGACGTCTCCCTCGACGTCGCCGACGGCACGTTCCTGTCCCTGGTCGGCCCGAGCGGCTCGGGCAAGTCGACGCTGCTCGACCTGCTCGGCGGGCTCGCCACCCCGACGTCCGGCGAAGTGCTCATCGACGGCGAGCCGGTCCGCGGCCCCGGGCTCGACCGCGGCGTCGTGTTCCAGCAGTACGCGCTGTTCCCGTGGCGCACCGCCCGCGCCAACGTCGAGTTCGGCCTCGAAGGCGGGCGGCTCGGGAAGCGGCAGCGGGCCGAGCGCGCCCGCGAGTACCTCGCCCTGGTCGGGCTTTCCGGCTTCGAGGACCGCTTCCCGCACGAGCTGTCGGGCGGGATGAAGCAGCGCGTCGCGATCGCCCGCAGTCTCGCCTACGACCCGGCGGTGCTGCTGATGGACGAGCCGTTCGCCGCGCTCGACGCGCAGACCCGCGAGCAGCTGCAGGACGAGCTGCTGCGGATCTGGCGGCGCACCGGCAAGACGATCGTGTTCATCACCCACGGCATCGACGAAGCCGTCTACCTCGGGCAGCAGGTGGCCGTGCTGACGTCGCGGCCGGGGCGGCTCAAGGCCGTCGTCGACATCGACCTCGGCGACCGCGCCGGGGACGTGCGCTCCGACCCGGCGTTCGGGCGGCAGCGCCACCGGCTCTGGCAACTGCTGCACGACGAGGTCCGCAAGGCGGCCGAACACGAACGGAGCGCGGTCGGATGACCACCACCCTCGACGCACCCGCCGTCCACACCGGACCCGCGGCGCGCGCACTTCCGGCGAAACCGAGACGGTTCGCGAAGAACCTCACCCGCGCGGTGCACGCGTCGGCCGCCGTCGTGCTGTTCGCCGCGCTCTGGGAACTGGTCCCCCGGTTCGTCCTCGACGAGAGCACCCGGACGTTCCTGCCACCGCTGTCCGAAGACCTGCAGGCTCTCTGGGGACTGGTGCTCGACGGCCAGCTCGCCGACCACCTGCTGGCCAGCATCGGCCGGTCGGCAGCCGGGTTCGCGATCGCCGTCGCGGCCGCGGTCCCGCTCGGCCTGCTGATCGGCTGGTACCGGCCGGTCGCGCGGTTCCTGCAGCCCCTGCTGGAGCTGGCCCGCAACACCGCCGCGCTCGCACTGCTGCCGGTGTTCACCCTGCTGCTGGGCATCGGCGAACTGTCGAAGGTCACCCTCGTGGTCTACGCCTGCGTGTGGCCGGTGCTGCTCAACACGATCGCCGGCGTCAACACCGTGGATCCCTTGCTGGTCAAGGCGGCTCGCTCGCTCGGGCTGGCCAGCCCGCGGCTGTTCCGGAAGGTGATCCTGCCCTCGGCGGTGCCGACGGTGTTCACCGGCATCCGGATGGCGGCGTCGTACTCGATCCTCGTGCTGGTGGCCGCCGAGATGGTCGGCGCGAAGGCGGGGCTCGGCTACCTCATCAACACCAGCCAGGTGAACTTCCAGATCCAGCAGATGTACGCCGGGATCATCGCGGTCTCGGTGCTCGGAGTGATCGTGAACCAGGGCTTCGTCGTCCTCGAACGGCGGTTCTCGACCTGGCGGCCCAAGGAGAAGGCATGAGCAGGCAGTTGCACCTCAACGCGTTCGTGATGCCGAACGGCCACCACGAAGCCGCGTGGCGGCACCCGTCGACCGACCCGCACCGGGCCCGGACGCTGCAGCACTACGTGGACATCGCGCGGACCGCCGAGCGCGGCAAGCTCGACTCGCTCTTCCTCGCCGACGGTGTCGCGTTGTGGGGCAACGTGAAGCACAACTCCCACAGCCACTTCGAGCCGCTGACGCTGCTGTCGGCGCTCGCCGCGTCCACGGTCCACATCGGACTCATCGCCACCGCGTCGACGACCTACAACGAGCCCTACCACCTGGCGCGCAAGTTCGCCTCGCTCGAACACCTCTCCGGTGGCCGCGCGGGCTGGAACATCGTCACCTCGGCGGGCATCGACGAAGCGCGCAACTTCAACCTGGCCAAGCGACCGGCGCACGCCGCCCGGTACGACCGGGCCGAAGAGTTCATCGAGGTGGTCAAGAAGCTCTGGGACAGCTGGGACGACGACGCGGCGGTCGTCGACCGGGCGAGCGGCGTCTACGCCGACACCGACCGCATCCGGGCGATCGAGCACGACGGCCCGCACTTCCAGGTCCGCGGGCCGCTCAACATCGAACGACCGCCGCAAGGCCACCCGCTGCTCGTCCAGGCCGGCTCGTCGGAAACCGGCAAGGAGTACGCCGCCCGCCACGCGGAAGCCGTCTTCACCGCGCAGCAGACCTTGGCCGAGGGCAAGGCGTTCTACGACGACGTCAAGGGCAGGCTCGCCCGATACGGCCGCACGCCGGACGAACTCAAGATCCTCCCCGGCATCTCACCGATCCTCGGCCGCACCGAGGCCGAGGCGCGCGAGCGCGAGGCCGAGCTGAACGCGCTGATCACGCCGGACTACGGGCTGCGCCAGCTGTCGAAGATGCTCGACCACGACGTCACCGGCTACCCGCTCGACGGCCCGCTGCCCGACGTCGGCAGCTTCACCGAGGGCGGCCAGAGCCGGTTCGAGCTGGTCGTCGGCCTGGCCCGGCGCGAGGACCTGACCATCCGGCAGCTGCTCGAACGGCTGGCGGGCGGACGCGGGCACCGCGTCTTCGCCGGCACCCCGGTCCAGGTCGCCGACGAGCTGGAGGCCTGGTTCACCGGCGGCGCCGCGGACGGCTTCAACATCATGCCGCCCACCCTGCCCGGCGGGCTCGACGACTTCGTCGACCTCGTCGTCCCGGAACTGCGGCGACGCGGGCTCTTCCGCACCGCCTACACCGGATCCACCTTGCGCGAGCACTACGGCCTCGCGCGTCCCGTCAACCGCAACCGAGTCAAGGAGCCCGCATGACCACGATCAGCACCGACGTCCGCAAGATCACCGGGAGGATCGGCGCCGAGATCGTCGGCGTCGACCCCGCCGGCGACCTCGACGCCACCCAGGTGGCGCTCCTGGCCGACGCCCTGCACGAGCACAAGGCGCTGGTGTTCCGCAACGTCGTGCTCGACGACGAGGGCCAGCAGCGGTTCGCCGCGCGGTTCGGTGAACTGACCAAGGCCCACCCGACGGTGCCCGCCGTCGACGGCGCGCCGTCGATCCTGCCCGTCGACAGCGAACGGGGCCGCGCCAACCACTGGCACACCGACGTCACCTTCGTGCTCAACCCGCCGAAGGCCAGCACCCTGCGCAGCCTCGTGGTGCCGCCGTACGGCGGGGAGACGCTGATCGCTAACGCGGCGGCGGCCTACCGCGACCTGCCGGAGCCGCTGCGGGCCTTCGCCGACACGCTGCGCGCGGTGCACACCAACGACTACGACTACGTCCAGCCGCCGGAGACCGTGGACGAGGACGAGCGGGCGCGGCGGGCCCAGTTCGTCTCGCGCAAGTACCGGACCACGCACCCGGTGGTGCGGGTGCATCCCGTCACCGGCGAGCGCGGCCTGTTCATCGGCGGGTTCGCGCAGCGGATCGAGGGCCTGTCGCTGAACGAGTCGCGGGACCTGCTGCGGCTGCTGCAGTCCTACGTCACGCGGCCGGAGAACGTCGTGCGCGTCGCGTGGGAGCCGAACCAGCTGGTGCTGTTCGACAACCGGATCACGCAGCACTACGCGATCGACAACTACGACGGCCTGCCGAGGCGCCTGAACCGCGTGACGGTGGCCGGCGACATCCCGGTGGGCGTCGACGGGCGCGTGAGCGAATCCCTCGAAGGTGACGCTACGCACTACACCTCCGTCGCCTAGTTAGGGGCCGTCCGCGCCCGGGTAACCGGGTGCGGACGGAAGGAGTGGCTGTGGTCAGTGTGCAGGCGAAGGTCAGGATGGCGCTGCTGCGGGCGTCGGGGCAGAAACGCTTCTACGACAACGCGTCGGCGCTGCACCACCGGCTGCCGCGCCACCAGAAGCCGTCGATGGCCCGGCCGCCGCGGCGCGTGCGGCGGCGATGCGATGTCGAACAGCGCGACGTCCGCGGATTCCCGTGCTTCACGTTCCGGCCGCGTGACGGCCAGTCCGGCGATCTGCACGTCTTCCACCTGCACGGCGGCGGTTACGTGGAGCAGGTCGAAAAGCACCACTGGCGGTACGCCGCCGACCTGGTCGCGCGGCTCGGCTGCGCGGTGACGCTGCCGGTGTACCCGCTGGTGCCGCGCCACGACCACACCGCCACGATCCCAATGGTGCAGGCCGCCTACGACCAGGTCGCGGCCGGCGACGAGCGCGTGGTGGTCACCGGGGACTCCGCGGGCGGAGCGCTGGCCCTGGCCATCGCCCAGAACCTGCGCGCCGCCGGGCGGCCGCAGCCCGAACGGCTGATCCTGTACTCGCCGTGGCTCGACGTCCTGCTCGAAGACCCGGTTTCGGAGCTGCTCGACGAGACCGACCCGATGCTCGGCATCGCCGGGCTGCGCGAAGCGGGCCGGATGTACGCCGAGGGCACGGACCCGCACGACCCGCTGGTGAGCCCGATCCACGCCGACCTGACCGGGCTCGCCCCCATCACGCTGTTCATCGGCACGCGGGACGTCCTGCTGCCGGACGCGCGCCGGTTCGCCGAGCGGGCACGGGAGGCGGGAATCGAGCTGGACTACCGCGAGTACCCCGGCATGTTCCACAACTGGCTGATGCAGGCGATCCCGGAAGGCCGCGAGGCGATGAACAACGTCGAGCGCGCGTTGCGGCGGCCGCCGGTCAGCGCCCGTTCCGCGCCAGGTCCCGGAAGCAGTCCCAAGCCCGGCTGACCAGCGCCGGGTGCGTCCGCAGGTCGATCGCCGTCCGGGCCAGTGCCGCGGCCGAGGCGAGCATCGCCGAACGTCCCCGCGGGCTCGCCGCCGCGGCCGCGAACTCCAGCGTGTGTTCCGGGTACTCCTCCGCCGTGATCGCGACGAACGGGTGGATCGCCGGCACGCGGACGCTGACGTCGCCGATGTCCGACGAACCCAGGTACACCCCCGGGTCCGGCGGGGTCGCGTGGATCCCGCACGCCCCCAGGTGCTCGGTGAACCGCTCCGACAGCACCGGGTTGTCGCGGAAGTGCGCGTAGCCGCGCCCGAGGCGTTCGACGTCGACCTTCGCGCCGCTGGCCAGCGCGGCGCCCTGGGCGCACGTCGCGACGTCCTCGGCGAGCCTGTCCAGCGCGTCGGTCGTCAGCGCGCGGAGGCCGAACCGGCCTTCGGCGCGGTCGGGGACGATGTTCGTCGCCTCGCCGCCGTGGGTGACGATGCCCTGGACGTGCGACCCGGCCGGCAGGCGCTGGCGCAGGGCGGAGATCGCGCCGAACGCCTGGATCAGCGCGGCGAGGGCGTCGATGCCGTGCTCGGGGTCGCCGGTCGGGTGGGCCGCGCGGCCGTGGAAGGTCACCTTCAGCTCCACCTGCGCGGTCAGCGGGGCCCACGACCACGAGTGCACCCCGGGGTGGACCATCAGGGCCGCGTCGACGTCGTCGAACACGCCGGCCTCGGCCAGCGCCACCTTGCCGCCACCGCGTTCCTCGGCGGGACATCCCACGGCGAGCAGCGATCCCGGGCTGTCCCCCAGGACCTCGCGCGCGGCCAGCGCCGCGCCGAGGCCCGCCGCGGCGATCAGGTTGTGTCCGCAGGCGTGTCCCAGTCCGGGCAGCGCGTCGTATTCGAGCAACAGCGCGACACACGGCCGTCCGCGGCCGGCGCGGGCGACGAACGCCGTGGGCAGCCCGGCGACCCCCGTCTCCACCTCGAAGCCGTCCGCGGCCAGCTCGCTCGTGAGCCGTTCCGCGGCGAGGTGCTCCTCATAGGACAGTTCCGGCCGCGCGTGCAGCGCGGTCGCGACCGCCCACAGCCGGTCGTCCAGGTGTTCGATCCGCTCGTCGGCCCGCTCGTGCAGCTCCTCGTGCCACTCCATGCCCACCGGAGTACCCCTACCACACTGAGTCACACCATCGGGGGTGTTTCACCCGGCCCGGCCCGGGCGGCACTTTCACGTGAAAGTGCCGCCTTCTTCGGCCGCGTCAGGCCTTCGCGCTCTTGAGTTCCAGAGGGTTCTTCGGCGCGTTCGACCGGGCGTCGATCATGCGCTGCCCGAGTTCCTGCAGCCGCTTGCGGCCCATCGCCGAGCGGACCTGCGGGAACCACTCGTCCTCCTCCTCTTCGACGTGGTGGCGGACGTTCTCGGTGAGCACCGTGACCTTCGCGTCGAACGTCTCGTCCGCCGGGTCGAGGTCCTGCAGCTCCGACAGCATCCACACCACGACGTGGTGCTCCTCCACGCTTTCCAGGACGTGGTCCTTCGTCTCCGGCACGGCTTCGCGCGCGGCCGGGTAGAAAATCTCTTCTTCGATGTACGCGTGGACGGTCAGCTCCTCGATGATCGAGTCGGCGATCCGGCGTTTCTGCTGGTACGCCGTCTCCTCCGCTTTCTCGAACTCCTTGAAGAGCTTCTCCACGGTCTTGTGGTCGTTCTTGAGCAGCACGATCGCGTCGGTCGACATCAGTGTCCTCACGGTGTGGCCAGGTCCCGCAGCGCGACCTGGGAGTTCTCGAGTTCCTTCGTCATCAGCAGAGCCACGGTCCTGGCGTGGGCCAGTGCCCGGCCGACCTCCCCCACGGCGTCCCACGTGGCTTCCAGGGGTTCGCCGCCGGAGTGGCGGACCACCTGGCCGGAGAGCAGCCGGTCCTCCAGCCGGTCCTGCAGGGCGGGCAGGAAGTGGGTGAGGTCGTCGGCCAGCAGCCGGAGGGCACCGAGCACGCGGTACATCTCGGCCGGCGAATCGAGCTCGCCGTCGCCCACGCAGCGGGAGAGCCGCCGCACGGTGGCACCGGCGTCGGCGGCCAGCAGCGACGGCGAAGAGGAGGTGCCCCTCGGGTTCATGACCTGCCGGATACCCCCTCGGCGGCCGGGAAAACGCCGTTTGCCCGATACGCCGCGCGGGTATCCGACGGGCCCCCGACCTCCAGGAGAGCACCGGTGAACGAGCAGACCGGCGACGTGCTGACGTTCGGCATCGAAGAGGAGTTCTTCGTCGTCGACCGCCACGGCCACCTGTCCCAGGCGGGCGACGAAGTCGTCGACGCCGCCGAGGCGGCCGTCGACGAACAGGGCGAGCTGCAGCACGAACTCACCCAGTCGCAGGCCGAGGCCGCCACCGACGTGTGCCGGACCCACGACGAGGCTCTCCACCAGCTGCGCGGGATGCGCGGCGACCTGACGTCGGCCGCGCGCCGGCGCGGAGTGCGGCTGCTGCCGGCGGCCTCCCCTGTCCTGTCCGAAGTGGACCCACCGCGGATCACGCCGAACCCGCGCTACGAGCGGATGGCCGAGCACTTCGGCGCCACCGCGCGGACTTCCCTCACCTGCGGCTGCCACGTGCACGTCGCCATCCCGGACAAGGCGAGCGGCATCGCCGTGCTCAACCGGGTCCGGCCGTGGCTGCCGGCGCTGCTCACCGTGACCGCGAACTCGGCGGTCGCGGACGGCTACGACACCGGCTACTGCAGCTGGCGCTACCAGCAGTGGAGCCGGTGGCCGTCGGCCGGGCCGCCGCCGCGGTTCGCCTCGCTCGACGAGTACGAGAGCATCGTCGACGCCTGGCTGCGCGCGGGCTCGATCCTCGACCGCGGGATGATCTACTGGGACGTCCGGCTGTCGGAGAAACAGCCGACGCTGGAATTCCGCATCGCCGACGTCGCCGCGACGCCCGAAGAAGCGGTGCTGCTGGGTGTGCTGGCCCGCGGCCTGGTCGCCACCGCGCTGGCCGACGACGCTCCCCCGGCCGAGCTGTCGAACGAGGTGCTGCGCGCCCAGCTCTGGCGGGCGTCACGGGAAGGGGCCACCGGCTGCTGCCCGGACCCCAAGACCGGGGACCTGGTGCCCGCGAAGGCGGTGCTCGACGACTTGGTCCAGCTGATCGCACCCGCGCTCGAAGCGGCGGGAGACCTCGACTTCGCGCGGGAAGGCACAGCGCGGCTGGCGGCGGAGGGCGGCGGCGCCGAACAGCAACGGCGCCGGTTCGCCGAACGGCACCGCGCGGAAGACGTCGTCGACCTGCTCACGGGCGGCCGATCCGACGACGTGGAAGAGTCGTTCACCGCGTCGCCGCGGCCGGGAGGCTAGCGCGTCGGCAGGGGCCCCTGCCCCTGGAGCCGCGCGAGCAGTTCGAGCGCGCGCACGGCGGCTCGGGAGCCGCCGGGATCGACGACGAGGTGAACGCCGGCGACCTCGGCACGCTCTTGGGCCCGCAGCAGCGCGCGGATGCCCGCGGCGCCGAGGAACCGGACCTCGCCCAGGTCGACCCGCAGCACGCCGGGGCGGGCCAGGAGATGTTCGTCCAGCGCCGCTTCCAGCCGGTCCGCGGTGCACAGGTCGATCTCGCCCGCGACCTCCACGACGATCGCGTCGGGGGTCTTCCAGCGGAGCTGGCTGCGCAGGTCGCTGTCGGACGGAGCGCGCGGTGAAGGCAGCCGGTGCGCGCGCGGCGGATCCACGCCGACCTCGCCCGGCCGTTCTTGAGTCGTCATGAGCGGGAGGTACCCCGGGCGCGTTCGCGGCGAAACAAGCCGCACGCATTTACGGGCCCCGAACGGGTACCCGCCGCGGGCGACCGCGCGGAAGGAGCCCCCCATGCCCGACGGCCCGCCCACGATGGGCGTCGAAGAGGAGTTCCTCCTCGTGAATCCCCGGACCGGGCACGCGTCGCCGTGCGCGGAGCCGGTGCTGGCGCGGTACCGCCACCACGGCCCGCTCCCTGAGGGCGTCAAGGTGCACCGCGAACTGCGGCTCACGCAGATCGAAGCCGCCAGCGGCGTCTGCGCCACCGCCAAGGAGCTGCGTGAGCAGCTGACCACGGCCCGCCGCGTGCTCGCCGGGGCCGCGGCGGCCGAGGACTGCGCGCTGCTGGCCACCGGCACCCCGATCGGGCCGGGTCCGGCCGCGCCACCACCCGCGGACACGGGCCGGTACGCCGAAATCGACGCCGCGTACGGCGCGGTGGTCGCCGACTACGAGGCCTGCGGCTGCCACGTCCACGTCGGGGTCGCCGACCGTGACAGCGCGGTCGCCGTCGTCAACCACCTCGGCCCCTGGCTGCCGACGCTGCTCGCGCTGTCGGTCAACGCGCCGTTCGACCACGGGCGCGACACCGGCTACCACAGCTGGCGGATGGTCCTGCAGTCCCGTTTCCCCGGTGCCGGCATCGCACCGCACCTGCGGGGGCACGACGAGTACCGGCAGGCCGTCGCGACGCTGGTCGAGTGCGGCGTGCTCGTCGACCCGGACCAGACGTTCTGGCTCGCCCGTCCGTCCGGCCGGTTCCCGACGGTCGAGTTCCGGGTCGCCGACACCGCGTTGACCGTCGACCACGCCGTGCTGCAGGCCCTGCTCAGCCGGGCACTGGTGCGGCGGGCGCTGAGCGACCTCGACCAGGGCCGCGAAGCGGCGCCACTGTCCCCGCAGGTGGCCGCGGCGGCGGTGTGGGCCGCGGCGCGCCACGGCCTCACCGGGCAGCTCGTGGACGCCGCGGCAGAGACGCGGCGGCCGGCGTGGTCCCTGGTCGAAGACCTGCTGGCGCACGTCCGGACGGCCCTCGACGAAAGCGGTGACCTGGCCGAGGTCCAGGCCCTCGTCGCCGCTCTGCGCGCCGACGGCACCGGATCCGTGCAGCAACGGGCGGTGGCCGGGCGCGGGACGGCGGCCGCGGTGCGGTGGCTCACCGCGCGAACCGTGCCCGTGGGGCATGGAACGCTGCTCACGGGGTAGTCCCCGGGCATGACGACCTCCGCCGCCACGGCGGCCACCCTGCCGGCCGCCCGCGGCCCGCTGTCGGAAGCGGTCCGGGAAACGCTCCTCCACCAGCGGCGGGCGGACCTCGATTTCGACGGCCTGGCCGACGCGGACCCGCTCGGCGACGACCTCCAGCTCGCCCTGCACCTGTGCTACGAGCTGCACTACCAGGGGCTGCCCGGCGTGTCGGCCGGCTGGGAGTGGGACCCGGAGCTGCTGCGCCTGCGCGGCGCGCTGGAGTCGCGGTTCCTCACGGCGCTGCGGGAAAACGTGGCGGGCGGCGAGGACGTCGCCGGCGAGCTCGACGGGCTGCTCGTCGAACCGCTCGACGCCGAAGGGGTCTCGCACTTCCTGCGCGATCACGGCGACTGGGCGCAGGTGCGGGAGTACTTCGTCCACCGGTCGGTGTACCACCACAAGGAAGCCGACCCGCACGCGTGGGTGATCCCGCGGTTGCGCGGCCGGGCCAAGGCCGCGCTGGTGGCCGTGGAGTTCGACGAGTTCGGCGGCGGCCGCGCGGAGTACGTGCACGCGCGCCTGTACGCCGACCTGCTGCGCGCGGCGGGACTGCCGGACGGCTACCTGGAGCTGATCGACCACGCACCGGGTTCGATGCTGGCGGTGGTCAACATGATGTCGCTGTTCGGCCTGCACCGATCGCTGCGAGGCGCGCTGTGCGGCCACTTCGCGGCGGCGGAGATCACGACGGCGCCGTCCGCCCAGCGGATGGACCAGGCCCTCCGGCGGCTGGCCGCGCCGGAGGCGTGCCGGTTCTTCTACACGGAGCACATCGAAGCCGACGCCGTCCACGAGCAGGTGATGCGGCACGAGGTGCTCGGCGACCTGCTCGAGCAGGAGCCCGAGCTGGCCGCCGACGTCGTGTTCGGCATCCAGGCGACGGAGTTCCTGGAGTGCCGCTTCGGCGAGCAGCTGCTCGACAGCTGGCGCGCGGGGCGCTCCTCGCTGCGTCAGCCGCTGCCGTCGGACTGAGCCCGGACCCGCTTGCGGTGGCTGGTGTCGCAGAACGGGAACCGCTTGCTCCGCCGGCACGCGCACACCGCGACCAGGAACCGATCGGACCTCACGACTTCACCCTCCGGCGTGCACAGCTCGACCGGTCCTTCGACGAGGACCGGCCCGCCCGGCACGACGGTCACCCGGCGGGGGCGGCGGTCAGCGGTCGGCACGGAGCACCACCAGCTCTTCCCATCGGCGGCCGGGCTCGATCAGGCCGGCGGCCTCGAGGAACTCCGTCCGTCCGGAAAGGACCGGGCCGAACGGGATCCGGGCGCGCCGCGCCACCGACGTCCGCAGTCCCCGCGCGGCCAGCAGTTCCCGTGACTTGTCCACATCGGACATGGCCGACTGCACGAGCAGCAGCGTCCCGCCCGGACGCAGGAGCGAACCCGCGGCCGCGCACAGCGGGTCGAGCACCGCGCGGCCGTCCGGGCCCGCGTCCCAGCCCCGGGTGGACCGGATCGCCGGCGCCGGGGACGGCACGTACGGCGGGTTGGCGACCACGATGTCGAACGGGCCTTCCTCCAGCGCTCTCGTGAGGCCGCCCTGGCACGGGCGCACCGCGACCTGGCGGACCAGCGCGTTCAGCCGGGCCGAAACCAGCGCCCGGCGCGAAAGGTCCACCGCCAGCACGGTCGCCGCACCGCGCCGGGCGAGGGTGATCGCCTGCGCGCCGGTGCCGGTGCACAGGTCGAGGGCCCGCGCGCCGGACGGGATCGCCAGATCGCCGATCGCCGCCGTGAGCAGGGCAGTGTCCTCCTGCGGACGGTAGACGCCGGGCAGCCGGAGCAGCCGCGGCGCGGCCGGCGCGGACGGATGGACTACGGGCCGGGCGGCCAAGGGGCCCGGGCGGACGGGTTCCGCCGACGTGGTCATCTCGGTCTCCTTCACCTCCCGCGGTCCCGGCGCGATCGCCGGCGGACAACCGCGTCGCCCCCGGCTACCCGGCGAAGATCGGCGCAAACGGATCAACCGCGGGTGGTTGATCCGGCCGAGGTGGGGTATCCGGCCGACGCAAGGACCCCCCGAAGGAGGCCGCGAGATGACATCCGAGGACCGCACCCAGCACCCGACCGAGCCTGCCGAGGGCGAAGACCCGCACGGCGGCTCACCGGAAGCGCAGCGCGAAACGCTGCGCGGCGAGCAGGGTACGTCGAGCGGCGACGAGCACGACGACAGCGACCCGCAGTCGGGCTGACGCGGAAGCCGGGACCCGAAAACCGGGGGTGGGGGGGGGGGGGGGGGGGGGCGGCGGCCCCCGCGGGGGGGGGGGGGGCGCGGCGGGGGGGCGGGGCGCGGCCTTCATCTTCTTCGGGGTGCGCTGGGAGTAGTCACGCGGCGTGGGGCCGTGGACGACAGCCGCCGATTTTTCGGGTATCACCAGCGGTCTCGGCTCACGCCTCGTCGAACTCGAACGGCAGCGCGTCCACGCACGCCTGGTACTTCCGCACCATCTCGTCCTCCGTCCGCGCCGCGACGAACAGGTGCGCCAGCTCGAAGCTGTAGCTGTCCTGCTCCGGCAGGTCGGACAGCCGCTGCCCCGCCTCCGGCACGATCTCGATCTGCGTGCCGTCGACGCGCTCCTGGACCGCCGCGATCTCCTCGGCGGTCGGCACGCGCGTCACGACGCCGTCGGCGAACCGGCGCAGGTACCACTTCCCGGCGATCTGGTACTTCCCCTGGTGGGGACGGCGCCCGGGGTCCTGGCCGAGGCCGAGGCGGACCATGATCTCGTGGTTGGCGACGCCGTCGACGAACTCGAACAGCTCGGCGTGCGACTGCGAGTGCCGCGGGTTGATCTCCAGCAGCCAGACCCGGCCCGACTCCGGGTCGCAGAAGAACTCGATGCTGAAGGTGCCGTTGTCGAAGCCGATCTGCTTCATCACCCGCTCGGCCACGTCGCGCATCCGCCGGACCGGCTCGTCGGGCAGCTGCGACGGGTACTGGTGGCGCAGGAACGACGAGCTGTCCGGGTAGTTGATCGAGTCGAGGGCGCCGTAGACGACGACCTCGCCCCGGTACACGTAGCCCTCCACGGCGGCCTGGACCCCGTGCAGCGCCGCTTCGGCCAGGCACGCCGCGCCGCCGACCTCCGCGATCTCGGGCGGCGGCTGCACCTGTGCGAGGACGTAGCCGAACGGCTCCCCCACCCGGCCGACGCCGTCCCGGATCTCGGCGACGGCGTCGGCGAACTCGGTTTCGTTCCCGGCCTTGAAGGCGAGCTCGGAGGAGAACGACTTGACCGGCTTGAGCCACATCGGGAAGCCGACGCCCGCCGGCGGGCCGGGCCGCTCGCCGTCGAGGTCGACGATGCCGAACTCCGGCAGCTCGTCGATCACCTTTCTCTGCTCGAGGCGGCTCCAGTACTTGTGCTCGCACTTCAGCACCGCCTCCAGCGACACGCTGGGCAGGCCGTACCGGGCGCACAGGATCGGCACGAGGGTCGCGGCCGGGAAGTCCCAGTAGCTGACGATCGCGCCGACGTCGCCGTCGAACGCGTCGAGCTGGTGCTGCGCCGTCTTCAGGAGCGCTTCGAAGTCGATTTCGCCGTGCTGCAGCTCTTCGGGGCTCAGCAGCCCGTGGAACCGGTAGTTCTCCGCCTCCGGCAGGCGGTCCAGCACCCGCCGGTTCTCCTCGTCCAAGCCGACCACGAAAATGTTGGTACTCATACCGCAAGGCCTACCCGGCGCATGGAACCCGCGAAACAGGCCAGACGGCCGGTTTGCCCGGCCCGTGAGCGGGAATCCAGCCGCCATGACAGCGCTGCCCGAACCGCTTTCGCTCTGGGTGGAGACCGCACCCGCCCCCGACCGCACGGGGGTGCCGGTGCCCGGCTCCGCCGACGTCGTGGTGCTCGGCGCGGGCATCGCCGGGCTCACCACCGCCCTGCTGCTCGCCCGCGGTGGCCGCTCGGTCGTCGTGCTGGAGGCCGAGCGGGTCGCCGCCGGGGTGTCCGGCCACACCACCGCGAAGGTCAGCGCGCAGCACGGGGCGAAGTACGCGGAGCTGACGTCCCGGCACGGCGCCGAAGCCGCGAAGACCTACGCCGAGACCCAGACGGCGGCGGGCGAGTGGATCGCCGCCACGGCCGCCGAACTCGAGATCGACTGCGGTTTCACCCGCGCCGACAGCTACGTCTACACGACGCGAGAGAAGACAGTGGACTCGCTGAAGCAGGAGGCCGAAGCCGCCGCCGCGGCGGGCCTGCCGGCGACGTTCACCGAAGAGGTCGCGCTCGACGTCCCGGCCCTCGGCGCGGTCCGGACCACCGGGCAGGCGCACTTCCACCCACGCCGGTGGCTGCTCGGCCTGGCCGACGAGATCGAGCGGGCGGGCGGGACCATCGTCGAGCACGCCCGCGCGACCGCGCTGAACGGGCAGACCGTCCGCACCTCGCGCGGCGACGTCGTGGCGGGCGAGGTGGTGGTCGCGACCCACTACCCCGTGCTCGACCGCGGCCTGTACTTCGCCCGGCTCGACCCGGTGCGCGACCTCGTCGTCGCGGGCCCGGCGGCCGGGAACGTCCCGCCCGCGGGCATGTTCCTCGACGCCGACACGCACCACTCCGTGCGGGGCTACACCGAGCGGGGCACGCCGATGGTGATCGCCGGCGGCGAGCACTACCGCGTCGGCGCGCACGTGAACGTCGAACGCCGGTACCGGCGGCTCGCGGACTGGGCGGACGCGCACGCGGGCCTGCACCGGGTGACCCACCGCTGGTCCGCGCACGACATGTCCACAGTGGACAGCATGCCGTACGTCGGCCGGTACCTGCCGGGCACGAAGAACCTGTGGGTGGCCACCGGGTTCGGCCAGTGGGGCATGACCGGCGGCACGGCCGCGGGGCACATTCTCGCCGCGCGGATCCTCGGCGGGGCGCACCCGGCCACGGACCTGTTCGACCCCAACCGCTTCGACAGCCGCTCGGTGCTCGGCCTGGCCCAGGACAACCTCACCGTCGCGCGGTACCTCGTCGGCGACCACGTGGCCGCGCTGTGGCGCTCGGAGAAGCTCGACGACCTCCAGCCCGGCGAGGCCGAAGTCGTCCGGGTGGGCGGCGAGCTCGTCGCCGCCCACCGCGACGAAGCCGGGCAGCTGCACACGGTCGGGGCGCACTGCACGCACCTCGGCTGCCTGGTTTCCTTCAACGACGCGGAAAAGACCTGGGACTGCCCCTGCCACGGATCCCGGTTCGGCGTGGACGGCGAAG
This sequence comes from Amycolatopsis sp. NPDC051128, assembly GCF_040682715.1. Lineage (NCBI taxonomy): Bacteria > Bacillati > Actinomycetota > Actinomycetes > Pseudonocardiales > Pseudonocardiaceae > Amycolatopsis > Amycolatopsis sp. NPDC051128. Next base: position 36,459 of record NZ_JBFBBN010000058.1, read on the forward strand.
TCGTGCAGGGCCCGGCGGTCCGTCCGCTGCGCCGTGGTCCGGAGTGAGCCGGCCGGACGCCTCGGCGACGACCATGGTTTCCCGGTACGCGGGGCGGGTATTTCACGACAGTGGGACGCACCCGGCTCCGGCGCAGTGACCTGCGCGGTCCCGGCATCCGGCGGATCCGCCGCGGCCGGGGGTTCTCCTATGCCACGCCCGACGGCGAGCCGGTCACCGACCCGGAGACGCTCGACCGGATCACGGGCCTGGTCATCCCGCCCGCCTGGCGGAACGTGTGGATCTGCCCCCACCCGAACGGGCACGTCCAGGCCGTCGGGACCGACGACGCGGGGCGGCGCCAGTACCTCTACCACGAGCAGTGGCGCCGCGACCGCGACGAGGAGAAGCACGACCGCGTGCTCGCGATGGCGCGCCGGCTGCCGGCGTGGCGGGCCGAGGTGGAGGCCGGCCTGGCCGGGCGCGGCCTGACCCGGAAGCGGGTGCTCGCGGCGGCGCTGCGGATGCTCGACCGCGGGATCTTCCGCACCGGCGGCGAAGAGTACGCGGAGGAGAACGGCACCCACGGCGTCGCGACGCTGCTGCGGGAGCACGCCGCGGTCCGCGGCGACGAGTGCCGGTTCTGCTACGTCGCCAAGGGCAGCCTGGACCGCGAGGTGGCGATCCGGGACCCCGCGCTGGCTTCGGTGATGAAGTCGCTGTTGCGGAGCGAACCGGACAGCGACCGGCTGCTGGTCTACCGCGAGGGCAAGACGTGGCACGAGGTCCACGCGACCGACATCAACGAACGGTTCAAAGAGCTGGCCGGCGAGGACTGCACGGCGAAGGACCTGCGGACCTGGAACGCGACGGTGCTGGCGGCGACCGCGTTCGCCGCGGCGGACCCGCCGACGTCCGAGACCGCCCGGAAGCGCGCGGAAGCGCAGGTGATGCGCGAGGTGTCGAAGGCACTGGGCAACACCCCGGCGGTGTGTCGTTCATCCTATGTGGACCCGCGGCTGGTGGCGGCCTACCGCGATGAGCACACCATCGCCGCGGCGCTGAAGCGGGCGGGGCGGCTCGACGGCGACGAGTCGCGCGCGGTGCTGGAGAAGGCCTGCGCCCGGCTGCTGGCCCGCTCCTGACGCCGGGCGTGGTTGAACATCGCCCGGGAGAGGAACACTCCCGGCGTGCGGACGCTCCACAGAGCGACAGGGGGCACGGTGAGTGAACGTCGATCCATCCGAACGTGTACTGGCCCGCGGACCCGCTCGTCCGGGAGCCTGGACAGGATGAATCCCGAAGGCTCCCCCGTGCGCTGGCGCGCGTCGATCGGCCTCGCCGTCGTCGGCGGCGGCCCGGTGTCGAGCATCGTCGAGTCCGAGCACGGCAGCGAAGGCTCCGCGCGGGAGTGGATCGAGCGGAAACTGCCCCGCACCCGGTTCCCCGCCTGGATCCCGGCCGCCCGCCGCGCGGACGGCGTCGAGCTGTTCGGCCGGGTGGCCCGCGGCCACGTCGTCACGGGACGGCTCGTGCCGACCTGGGAGTCCGACTCCGGAACGGCGGTCTGGCACGCCGACCCGGCCGGTGACCACGTGCGGTGGCGCCGCTGCGCGGCCGAAAGCGACTGAAGGGCGGCGGCTGCTGCCCGCCTCGGTCAGGCGGCGCCGACGTCCGTCCGCAGCAGGCAGAACTCGTTGCCTTCCGGATCCTGGAGCACCACCCACGACTCGGTGCCGTCCTGGCCGACGTCCGCCGGCCGCGCGCCCAGGGCCGTCAGGCGGGCCAGCTCCGTCTCCTGGTCGCAGCCGGCCGGGCTGACGTCCAGGTGCAGCGGCAGCTTGCCCGGGCGGGGCTGGTCCGTCCGGGCCAGCACCAGTGTCGGCGGGCCGTCGCCGAAGCGGACACCCGGCGGGCCCAGCTCGAGGCCGTCGGGCTCGTGGCCGACCACCTCGTAGCCGAGCACCGGGCACCAGAACTCCGCGAGCCGGTCGGGGTCACGGCACTCCAGCACGAGTTCGGTGATCCGGCAGGCCATCCGCTCAACTCCGTTCGGTCCCCTTCGCCACTTCCGCGGCTTCGTCGGCGTCCATCGCCTCCGTGTCCCGTGGTGGCAGGAACGGCTCGTCTTCGCTGTCCTGCCCCGCCTCGAGCCCCCGGCCGCGGACGAGCTCGGCGTCCAGTTCGGCCCCCAGCAGCACGGCGAGGTTCGAGATCCACAACCATACAAGGAAGACGATCACGCCCGCCAGCGAACCGTAGGTTTTGTTGTACGACCCGAAGTTCGCGACGTACAACGCGAATCCCCCCGACGCCAGCACCCACAGCACGACCGCCAGCAGGCCGCCCGGAGTCAGCCATTTGAACCCCGGCTGCCGCACGTTGGGCCCCACCCAGTAGAGCAGCGCGAACGCCAGGCTGACGAGCAGCGCGATCACCGGCCACTTCGCGATGTCCCACACCAGGACCCCGGTCGACCCGAGCCCGATCAGGTCGCCGAGCCGCCGGGCGACCGTGCCGGTCGCCACCACGCCGAGCGCGCACAGCGCCAGCAGCAGCACGATGCCGACGGTCAGCAGCACCCGCAGCGGCAGCACCTTCCACAGTGGACGGCCCTCCGGCATGCCGTAGATGGCGTTGCTCGCCCGCATGAACGCGCCGATGTAGCCCGACGCCGACCACAGCGCGCCGAGCAGGCCGAGGATCGCCAGCGGCCCGGCCAGCCCGCGCGAACCCGCCAGCTCGCGGATCGCCCCGATCAGGATGTCCTTGCCCTGGCCGGGAACCACCTGGTTGATGTTGTCGATCACCGTCTGGATCGTGCTCGGCCCGAGCAGGCCCAGCAGCGCGGTGAGCACCACCACGCCGGGGAAGATCGACAGCACGCCGTAGTAGGTGAGCGCCGCGGCCCAGTCGGTCAAGCCGTCCCGGTTGAACTGCTTGACGGTGCGTTTGAGGACGCCCCACCACGATCGCCGGGGCAGTTCACCGGGTCCATCGGGTTCTTTCGCCTGCGTGCTCACCGGCATCATCTCCCTGCTCGTCGCCGCGGACGGGGCATACCCCGGTCCGCGGCGGGGTATTCCTTTCTCACGCCGAGAGCAGGAGGAAGCCGTGACCGAGGTCAGCCGCGTGGTCGACGTGCCGCCCGACGCCGTGTTCGCCGTGCTCGCCGACGGCTGGCTCTACGCCGGCTGGGTGGTCGGCAGCTCGCACATCCGCGACGTCGACGAGAACTGGCCCGCGGTGGGCGCGCGGGTCCACCACAGCGTGGGCCCGTGGCCGCTGCACATCCAGGACGTCACCGTGGTCAGGGCGATGGAACCGGGCCTGTCGCTGTCACTGGAGGCACGCGGCCGGCCGCTCGGCGCCGCGGCGGTCGCCCTCACCCTGGTACCGCACGGCGACGGGAAGACGCTGGTCCGGATGACGGAGCACATCATCCGCGGCCCCGGCAAGGTGCTGCCGGCGGCGCTGCAAGCGCTCTTCGTGAAGCCGCGGAACACCGAGTCCCTCGCCCGGCTGGCCGACCTGGCCACGGGCAAGCACGCCAACGCGAAAACCGGCCACCCCGAGCCCTGACCCGCGGACACCCTCCCGAAGCGGTGCCCGGCAGAGCGCAGCAGGTCAGCCGTAGACCGCGCGGTGCGCCGCCCGGATCACCGCCGCGTAGCCGCCGCCGAGCGGGCCCGACCGGGCCAGCGCCGCCCGGGCGGCGTTCGCTCCCGGGCCGCCGTGCACCGCGCCGCCCGGGTGGGCCGACGCGCCCGCCAGGTACAGGCGGTCCACCGGGGTGTCCGACCGGCCCGTGCCCGGCACCGGGCGGAAGAACAGCTGCTGGTGGATCGCCGTCGTGCCGCCGTTGATCGCACCGCCGACGAGGCCAGGGTTGTGGCCCGCCAGCTCGATCGGGCCCTGGACGTACCGGGCCTTGATCAGGTCGGTGAACCCGGGCGCGTTCGCCTCGACCGTCTCCTCGATCCGCTTGACCCGCCGGTCGAGCGCGGCCCGGCTCGCCATCGTCCCGCGCGGCACGTGCGTGTACGCCCACGCCGCCTCCGTGCCCGACGGCGAACGGCTCGGGTCGCTCGTGGTCATCTGGCCGAACAGCAGGAACGGGCGCCGCGGGGTGCGGCCGCGGGCGAGTTCGCCGCCGAACGCCGACAGGCCGTCCAGGTCCGAGCCGAGGTGGATCGTCCCCGCACCGCGCGCGCCTTCGGCCGTCCACGGCACCGGCCCGGACAGCGCCCAGTCCACCTTCACCGTCGCGCTGTCCCACTCGAACCGGCCGAGGTCTTCGAGCAGCCGGGACGGCAGCCATTCCGCCGCGAGCAGCTCGCCGTACAGCACCGGCGCCGGGACGTCGGCAAGCACGGCCTTGCGCGCCCGGACCGGGTCGCCCGCGCCGTCGCGGACCCCCAGTGCCCGTCCGCCGCCGACGAGCACCCCGGCCACCGGACGTCCACAGTGGACCGTCCCGCCGCGTGCCTCCAGGCGGCGCACCAGCGCCGCCGTCAGCTCCCCCGCGCCGCCCTCGGGCACCGGGAAGCCGGTGTCCTGCCCGATCATCGCCAGCAGCCAGCCGAACACCGCGCTGCCCGCGTTGTCCACCGAAAGGTCGCTGTGCGCCGCGTTCCCGGCCAGCAGCAGCTTGGCGCCCTCGCCGGTGAACAGCTCGTCGCCGAACCGGCGCGCGGGCAACGTCAGCATCCTGGCCAGGCGCAGCGCGTCGGCCGTCCCGGTGCGGCGCAGCAGCCGCAGCGCCGGGCGGACCGGCGGGAACGGCGTGAACAACGCGTCGAGCAGCGGCTCGCGGATCTCCTGCCACTGGCCGGACAGCCGCCGCCACGCGTCGCCGTCGCCGGGCGCGAACTCGTCGGCGGACGCGGCGGTGCGGTCGAGGTCACGCGAAAGCACCGCGCACCGGTCGTCGGGCAGCACGTGCGCGAGCACCTCGGGGGCATGCCGCCAGCGCAGGCCGTGCTCCTCCAGCCGCAGGCCCCGGATCACCGGGGACACCGCGGTGAGCGGGAAGAAGGAGCTGCACAGGTCGTTGCGGAAGCCGGGTTCGGTCACTTCGGCGGTGTGCACCGCCCCGCCGGGACTCGCCGTCGCCTCCAGCACGAGCACCGACCAGCCCGCGTCGGCCAGCAGGTTCGCCGCCACCAGGCCGTTGTGCCCGGCGCCGATCACCACGGCGTCGAAGGCTTCCGTACTCACTCCGGCCTCCCGGCTGGTCAGGCTTGCGACTGGTGGCCCGGGCCGCCCAGCGAGCGGAGCCGCTCGGGCTGAAACTCAGACCAGGTCACGCGGGATCCGCCGGTGCCAGTTGCGGGACACGATCCGGCGGGCGCCATCGTAGCCGTCGAGCTGCGCGTCGACGATGAACTCGGTGTCGGTGCAGGACACCCGGGTGCGGGTTTCACTGCGCGCCTGCCAGTCGCCGCGGGCGAAGGTGACATCCCACTCGGTCTCCGCCACCGGCGAGCAGAAGTCGTCGGCGACCCAGCTGTAGCACTCGCGGACGTCGCGGGTGACCTCCAGGTCGAGGTCGTCGAAGCGCACGGTGCCGGCGTTCTTCACGATGTCCAGCGCCGACCGGTAGCCGATGAGGTCACGCGAGACGGTCCAGCGCTGCTCCCCCGGCGTCAGCGCGGTCACCGGGATCGGCGGCGCGCCTTCGGGTTCCCCGAACGGCCGGGCCGGCAGCTCGTCCGGCTCGGCGACCGGGCGGACCGGCAGCTCGAGCGCGCTGTGTCCGGTGTGGACGGACAGCAGCGCCGGGGTCGGCGGCGGCCAGGCCAGCGGCCAGTACGACGTCGACAGCGACAGGCGGATCCGGTGCCCCGCGGGGAAGGCCTGCGCGACGGCGTTCAGCTCGATCTCGACCGCGTACCGCGTCCCGGGCTCCATCGGCGCCGGCTCGTCGTGTCCGTCGCGGTGGGTCAGGTTGAGCAGCCCGTAGGTGACGCGCGTCGCGCGCCCGTCCGGCGCGACGTCGGACAGCCGCGCCGCGACCATCGCGACCGGCTGGTCGGCCGAGACCTCCAGCCGCACCTTCGGGGAGCCGAGGATCTCGCAGCGTTCGGTGAGCACGTCGGTCTCGAAGACCAGCGAGCCGCCGTCCTCCTCGCGCTGGTCGTAGGGCAGGTCGGGCGGGGCGCTGTAGGACGCCCACTTCCCGGAGAACTGCCCGACCGACAACGGGGAGGACACCGTCAGCGCCTCTTCCTCGACCGCCTCGCCCGGCCGCGCGAGGCGGTGCCGGGCCAGCGGCAGTTCCTGCGGCTTCACGTGCGGGGACGGCCAGGTGGATTCCCCGACCCACCGGCCGGGCCGGTCCTCGTAGGACGTCGACGGCGGGACGCTCTCCTGCATCCAGGTCCGCAGCATCGGGCCGTCCATGGCTTCGTTCTCCTCGCCGCGGAGCCAGTGGTCCCACCACTTCACGACTTCCTGGAGGTAGCCGATCGCCGGCCCCGGCTCGCCGAGGTGCGGGTACTTGTGCGACCACGGCCCGATCAGGCCGCGCCGCGGCACGTCGAGGTGGGCGAGCAGCCGGATCACGGCGTTGGAGTAGCCGTCGGCCCAGCCGCTCGAGGCCAGGACCGGGACCTGGACGTCGGTGTAGTTCTCCGACACCGAGGCGTGCCGCCAGTAGTCGTCGCGGCGCTGGTGACTGAGCCAGTTGTCGATCCACAGGCTGCAGTTCTCCAGCCGTTCGAGCCACATTTCGCGCCACTGCTCCCCGACGACCGCCGGGTCGGGCGGCAGCGTGGCGTAGGCGAACATGGTGCCGGACTCGGCGACGTTGTCCGAGAGCAGGCAGCCGCCCATGTAGTGCATGTCGTCGGCGAAGCGGTCGTCGGTGAACGAGGAGAGGACGATCGCCCGCAGGCTCGGCGGCTTCCGGGCGGCGACCTGCAAGGCGGCGAACGCGCCCCAGGAGATGCCCATCATCCCGGTGTCGCCGGTGCACCACGGCTGCGCGGCGATCCATTCCAGGACTTCCTCGGCGTCGAGCTGCTCGCGTTCGAGGTACTCGTCGGCCAGGACGCCCTCGGACTCGCCGGTGCCGCGGATGTCCACGCGCACGCAGGCGTAGCCGTGGCCGGCGAGGTAAGGGTGGTGGATCGAGTCGCGGGGCGCGGTGAGGTCCCGCTTGCGGTAGGGGATGTACTCGAGGATCGCCGGCACCGGTTCGGTGTCCGACGAGACCGGCCGCCAGATGCGGGCGGACAGGACGGTCCCGTCGGACATCGGGATCCGGACGTGGTCTTCCTCGGTGATTTCGTAGGGCAGCGAGGTGACGGCTCGCAAGGGAAACTTCCTCCAGAGGTTTACGCGGTGGGCTGCAGCAGGATCTTCTGGGCGCCGTCCAGCTTCTTCTGGAAGATCTCGTAGGCGCGGGGCGCGTCTTCCAGGGGCAGCTTGTGGGTGGCGAAGCCCTCGACGCCGAGCGGATCGCCGTCGCCGGTGAGCACCGGCATGATGTCGTCGAGCCAGTGCCGCACGTTGGCCTGGCCCATCCGCAGCTGGATCTGCTTGTCGAACAGCTCCATCATCGGCATCGGGTCGACCATCCCGCCGTACACGCCGGAGAGCGAGACGGTGCCGCCGCGGCGGACGCTGTCGATCGCGGCGTACAGCACGCTCAGGCGGTCGATGCCGGCCTTCTCGGTGACCTTCGCGGCGAGCGGCTGCGGCAGCATGTTGACCAGGTTGTGCGCCAGTCTGCCGACGGGCGCGCCGTGCGCCTCCATGCCGACCGCGTCGATCACCGAGTCGGCACCGCGTCCGCTCGTCAGCTGCCGGATCGTGGCGCCGATGTCCTTGTGGTCGCGGGTGTCGATCGCGGTGGCGCCGTGCTCGCGGGCGCGGGCCAGCCGCTCCGGCACGAGGTCGACGCCGATGACCTGGGCGGCGCCGCGGTGCCGCGCGATCCGGCAGCACATCTGCCCGATCGGCCCGAGCCCGAAGACGACGACCGTGCCGTCGTGCGGGACGTTCGCGTACTCGACGGCCTGCCAGGCGGTCGGGACGACGTCGGAGAGGTAGACGAACCGCTCGTCCGGCGGGCCGTCCGGGACCTTGATCGGCCCGTAGTGCGCCTGCGGGACGCGCAGGTACTCGGCCTGGCCGCCCGGGACCTGCCCGTAGAGCTTGGTGTAGCCCAGCAGCGCGGCGCCCTTGCCCTGCTCGGTGACCTGGGTGGTCTCGCACTGGGACTGCAGGCCGCGTTCGCACATCCAGCAGTGACCGCAGGAGATGTTGAACGGGACGACGACGCGGTCGCCGGGCTTGAGATTCGTGACGCCGGGCCCGACCTCCTCGACCACACCCATCGGCTCGTGGCCGAGGACGTCGCCCTCGGTCATGAACGCGCCGAGCACTTCGTAGAGGTGCAGGTCGGAGCCGCAGATCCCGGACGACGTGATCCGCACGACCGCGTCCGTGGCTTCCTCGATCTTGGGATCCGGCACCTCCTCGACGCGGACGTCGCGTTTGCCGTGCCAGGTCACTGCCTTCATGGCTCTCCCTTTCCGCGTGGCTCGCCGACCGGTCCCCGGGCGGTTTCCCGCCGGGGCGCCGGGCAAACCCGCCTCAGGTGAGCGCGTCGGCGACCAGGTACACGGCCGCGGCCACCGCCGCGGCGGCCGGGAACGTCAGCACCCAGCCCAGCACGATGTCCCGCGCGATCCCCCACCGCACCGCCGAGAGCCGCCGGGTCGCGCCGACGCCCATGATCGCCGCCGTGATCACGTGCGTCGTCGAGATCGGGGCCTTCACCGCGAACGCCGTCACGTACAACACCGACGACGCCACCGACTCCGCCACGAAACCGTGCGGCGGGTCGAGCGGGAAGACTCGGCGGCCGAGCGTCCGCATGATCCGCAGCCCGCCCGAGTACGTGCCGAGCGACAGCGCCACCGCGCACAGCAGCGTCACCCACATCGGCACCGCGAACGTCGTCTGCTCCCCCGCGGCCACCAGCGCGAGCACGATCACGCCCATCCCCTTCTGGGCGTCCTGCAGGCCGTGGCCGAGCGCGAGCGCCGAGGCGGAGACGATCTGGAACCGGCGGAACACCCGGCCACTGCGGTGCGGGTTGGCCCGGCGCAGCAGCCACAGCGCGGCCACCATCGCCAGGTAGCCGAGGACGAGCCCGATCAGCGGCGAAGCGACCATCGGGATCAGCACCTTCTCGGCGATCCCCGCCCAGTGCACGGTGCTCGCCGCGGCCAGCGCCGCGCCGACCATCCCGCCGATCAGCGAGTGCGAGGACGACGACGGGAGCCCGAAGTACCAGGTCACCAGGTTCCAGGTGATCGCCCCGGCCAGCGCCGCGAAGACCACCGTGAGCGCGTCCGGCCCCATCGGGACGTCGATGATGCCCTTGGCCACCGTCGCGGCGATCCCGGTGGACAGCATCGCGCCGGCCAGGTTCATCACCGCCGCCAGCAGGAGCGCCGCGCGCAGGGTCAGCGCCCGCGTCGACACCGCGCTGGCGATGGCGTTCGCCGCGTCGTGGAAACCGTTGGTGTAGTCGAAGACGAGCGTCAGCACGATCACGGTGACCAGGGCGGCCGTGCCCGTCACTACGACTCCTTGACCGCGATGGTCTGCACCACGTCGGCCACGTGTTCGAAGGCGTCGGCGGCCAGCTCGAACTGCTCGACGACTTCCTTCGTCTTCAGCACCTCGAGGGCGTCGCCGCCCGGTTCGAACAGGTGAGCCAGTATCCGCCGGTAGACCCGGTCCGCCTCGTTCTCCAGCTCGTTGATCTCGATCCAGAACGGCTCCAGCTCGCCCACCTTCGCCAGGCCCGGCATCGACGACGCGGTCAGCTCCGCCGCCCGGCACAGCACCCGGACCAGCACGTCGGTGCCGGGCGGGAACGCCTCGATGCGGTACAGCACGGCCAGGTCGGCCGCGGTGTCCATGAAGTCCAGCACGTCGTCGATCTTCCCGGCGAGCGCCTGGATGTCCTCGCGGTCGAACGGCGTCACGAAGGAGCTGTTCAGCTCGACCATGATCGTGTGCGTCAGCTCGTCACCCTGGTGCTCGACCTCGTGCAGGCGCTTGGCGAACGCCTCCCGGTCGGCCGGATCGGCCGCCACCAGGTCGCGCAGCACCGCGGTCGCGGTCACCAGGTTTCTCGCCGCGTCGGTGAGCAGGTCGAAGAACCGGGTGCCCCGTGGGGTGAACCGCATGAATGGTCGTCCCTTCGTCGCGCGCGCCCGTCCGGGGCCGAGTACCCCGTCCGGCCGGACGTTTAACCGGCGATCTCCGGGCAACCAGGAGGCCATGACCGATCCCGGAGCCCGGCGCCTGAGAGTACTGCTCCGGCACGTGCACGGCTCGTGGACCGACACTTTCGGCCGCGTCGCTGGGACTGTCCCTTCTGGAGGCGATGCACCTGGCGGGTGTCCTCTCGACCGGCTTCCTGACCGCTTGGGACCACCTCCTCGCCGAGACGGCCCGCTGACCCGAAGGGACCACTGTCGATGAAGATCGCGATGGTGTCGGAGCACGCCAACCCGCTCGCCGCACCGGGCGAGGCCGACGCGGGCGGACAGAACGTGCACGTCGCGGAGCTGTCGGCCGCGTTGACCCGCGCGGGCCACGACGTCACCGTCTACACGCGACGGGAAAGCCGTGAAGAACCGCCCGAGGTGCGGACACCACAGGGATTCCGCGTCGTCCACGTGCCGGCCGGGCCTCCGCGCAGGGAGCCGAAGGACCACCTGCTGCCCTACATGGGCGAGTTCGGCGGTTTCCTGCGGGACCGGTGGGCGGGCGACCGGCCGGACCTCGTGCACGCGCACTTCTGGGTGTCCGGCCTCGCGACCGCGCTCGCGGCGAGCGCGACCGGGACGCCCGTCGCGCAGACCTTCCACGCCCTCGGCGTCGTCAAGAAGCGGTACCAGGGCGACATGGACACCAGCCCCGCCGACCGGATCCGGCTGGAGCGGATCATCGGACGGCAGGCCGGCCGCGTGATCGCGACCTGCTCCGACGAGGTCTTCGAGCTGTCCCGGCTCGGCGTCCCGCGGTCGCGGATCTCGGTCATCCCCTGCGGCGTCGACCTCGAACGGTTCACCCCCGACGGGCCGGCCGCCCGCCGCGGGGCGCCGCACCGGCTGGTCGCCGTGGGCCGGCTGGTGCCGCGGAAGGGGTTCGACATCGCGATCACCGCGCTCGCCCAGCTGCCGGACACCGAGCTCGTCATCGCGGGCGGACCCAAGCGAAGCCGGCTGGCCCAGGACCCCGAGGCGCGGCGGCTGCGGAAGCTGGCCGGCCGGCTCGGCGTCGGCGATCGCGTCCGCTGGCCCGGCCAGGTGTCCCGGAAGGACATGCCCGCCCTGCTGCGCTCGGCCGACGCGGTGGTGTGCACACCGTGGTACGAACCGTTCGGGCTCGTGCCCCTGGAGGCGATGGCCTGCGGGATCCCGGTCGTGGCGGCCGCGGTCGGCGGGCTGACCGACACCGTCGTCGACGGCGTCACCGGGCTGCTGGTCCGGCCGCACCAGCCGAGGGAGCTCGCGTCGCGGGTCCGGCGGCTGCTCGACGACCCGGCGCTCGGCCACGCCTACGGCACCGCGGGTCACGACCGCGCGGTGGCCCGCTACTCGTGGGACCGCGTCGCCGCCGACACGCTGCGGGCGTACCACAAGCTGGTCCCGCACCCCGCGGCCACAGCCGAAGCCCGCTGAACCAAAGCCGTGAATGTCGCATTGAGAGACTTAGAGTCCCTCAATGCGACATTCACGGCTTTCATCCCACGCCGGTCGCGAGGAGCGGCGCTGACGCGCACCGCCGTCAGCCCGGCCATGGGTTCACGGTGAAGCACTACTCCGTTCGAGTGACGTCCGGGTCCGGACGAGTGTGATCCGGACCACCTGGGTAGATCCCTCTGACCTTCGACCGCCAGGGGAAGACATGCCCAACCGAGTGCTGATCAGCCGCGACAGCAAGCCCATCCCGTGCGAAGAATGCGGGCTGCCCACTCTGCACGTCGCCCGCCTGGTGGCCGGCGACGGAACCCTGCTCGGCCAGACCATGGTGTGCACCGCCTGCCGACGGCACCGCTCGGAAACCGACCCGGTCGTGGCGCAGTAGTGGTCAGCGGCTCGCGAGCTGCTCCACCAGGTGCCGTACGGGCAGCGTCATCGTGCCCAGCCCCAGCCGGGCCGGCACCTCGTCGTCCGCGGTGGCCAGCCGGCGCTCCAGGTGGGACAGCAGCGTGCGGCACCCGTCGAGGTCGACCGGCTCGCCCTTCTTCGCGACCGACCGGACCGCGTCGGCGATACACCGGATCAGGTCCGCCAGCGCGTCCCGCTCCTCCGGCCACGGGTAGCCGAACGGCTCCTGCCGCGCCGACGCCGTGCGCACCGCGGCGAGCAACTGGGAGACCGGCGGCCACAGCGCGATGAGCGTCCTCAGTGGACGGTGGTGCCAGGTTCCCGCCCCGGGACGGCGGCGGCGCAGGTTGAACACCCGCTCCTCGCGCGTCAGGCTCACCGCGTCCTCGGCGACCATCACCAGGCTCCGCACGTCACGGGCCTTGGCGACCAGGTCCTCGACGTCGTCCGGCGGCTCTTCGCGACGCACCAGATCGGCCGTCGTTTCGAGCAGGTCCGCCAGTGCCGCCGCGAGCCGGTCGGTGGCCGCGGCCAGCCGGTCGCCGTGCAGCGGCGGGAAGATCAGGGCGTTGACCGCCACGCCGATCGTCGCGCCCAGCGCCGTCGCCAGCAGCCGGTCGCTCAGCAGCGCGGTGTCGGTCGCGGTGCCGTAGGAGATCAGCAGCATCCCGGTGACGCCGACCCAGATCCCGGCGGAGCCGAAGTGCCGCCAGTTCCCGGCCAGCAGCCCCACGAACACAACGACGCCGAGCGCGACCGACTGCGACGGGATCAGCCAGCCGGCCGCGGCGGCGAGCAGCACGCCCGCCGCCACCGCCGCGACCTGCTGCGCCCAGCCGCGCAGTGACCGGTACACCGTCGCCTCCACCAGGAAGACCGCCGCGTACGGCGCCAGGAACGGCTGGGGAATCCGCAGCACCAGCGTCGCCAGCAGCCACGCGCCGGTCGCGGCGAAGGTGGCCTTCCCGGCTTGGACCAGGCTCCGGCGTTCGCTGCCCGGAACCCGCACGGCGCGGGCGAACCAGGCCAGCGGAGTCCGGTCGTGCTTCTCGTCACTCACCGGGCGGCGCCACGTGCACGAGCTTCGTCCGGGTCAGCAGTTCGGGCCCGTAGCCGTTCCGCTTTACCGCGGTCGGCACGTTGCCCACCACGCTGCCGTCGGCCGGGTTCCGGATTTCGATCGTCCCCGCAGTCATCCGCACCTCCTTGGTGTCGCGCCCGGTTACCCGCGCACCGGGAGTTCGACACGCCGTTTGATCGGCCGCGCCCGGGGTAGCCCACCGCGGTGACTGCTTCGATGTCCGAGGCACCGCGCGTCGCCGGGATCGCCGGATGACCCGGGTGCTCGTCGCCCGCCAGGACAACCTCGGCGACGTCCTCCTGGCCGGCCCCTGCGTCCGCGCGGTCGCCGCGCACGCGTCCCACCTGACCCTGCTGACCGGTCCGCACGGCCGCGCCGCGGGTGAGCTGCTGCCCGGCGTCGACGACCTGATCACCTGGCGGGCGCCGTGGATCGACCCCGAGCCGCCACCGGTGACCGCGGCGGACACCGGCGCGTTCGTCGAGCTGGTCAAGGCCCGGTCGTTCGACCGGGCCTTGATCCTGACGTCGTACCACCAGTCGCCGCTGCCGCTGGCGCTGCTGCTGCGGCAGGCCGGGGTGCCGTGGATCGGCGCGATCTCCGAGGACTACCCCGGCAGCCTGCTCGACCTGCGCCACCGCGTCGACGGCGACCCGCCGGAACCGGTCCGCATGCTGTCGCTCGCCGAGGCGGCCGGCTTCACGCTGCCCCCGGACGACCACGGGGCCCTCGCCCTGCGGCGTCCCCTGCCGAACGCCGCCCGGCTGACCGGCGGCGGCCGCTACGTCGTCGTCCACCCCGGCGCGTCGGTGCCCGCCCGGCAGCCGTCCGCCGGCTGGAGCCACCGGGTCGTGCGGGCCCTGGCGGCCGAGGGGCACCGCGTGCTCGTGACGGGCGCGCCGTCCGAACGCCCGCTGACCCAGGCGGTCGCCGGGACGTCGGCGGTGCACCTCGGTGGCCGGACGTCGCTGGCCGAACTCGCGTCGGTGCTGTCCGGGGCGCAGGTGGTGGTCGCCCCCGACACCGGGCCCGCGCACCTCGCCGCGGCGGCGGGCACCCCGGTGGTGTCGCTGTTCGCGCCGGTGGTGCCGGCCGCGCGGTGGGCCCCGTACGGAGTGCCGGTGGCGCTGCTCGGCGACCAGCACGCGCGGTGCCGGGAGAGCCTGGCCCGCGTCTGCCCGGTGCCGGGCCACCCGTGCCTCGACGCGATCGACCCGGCGGACGTCTGCCGCGCGGTGACCGACCTCGCCCTGCCCGGCTTCGTCCCCTCGTCGCCGGCGCGCTCAGAGATCCAGCACCAGGCGGGGTGAGCTCGAGCGGGAAACGCAGAGCATCATCACGTCGCCCGCCCGCTGTTCCGCTTCGGTCAGCACCGAGTCCCGGTGGTCCGGGGTCCCGCCGAGCACGCCGGTCTCGCACGTGCCGCAGGTGCCTTCGCGGCACGAGGACAGCACGGTGACCCCGGCTTCCTCGGCCACGTCGAGGATCGAGCGGTCCGCGGGCACCCGCAGGACACGGCCCGACCCGGCGAGCTCGACCTCGAACGCGGTGCGCGGGCCGTCGTCGGCCTTCGGGGTGAACCGCTCGACGTGCAGCGCGTCCCCGGGCCAGCCGGCGCAGTGCTGTTCCACCGCGGCCAGCAGTGGCTCCGGGCCGCAGCAGTACACCGCCGTGCCCGGCCTCGGCTCGGCCAGCAGCCCGGGCAGGTCGAGCAGCCCCTGTTCGTCCTGCGGCTGGATCGTGACCCGGCCGTCGTGGCGACCCAGGTCGGCGGTGAAGGCCATCGACGAGCGCGTCCGGCCGCCGTACACGAGCCGCCAGTCGCGGCCGGTCCGGGCGACCCGGTCGAGCATCGGCAGGATCGGCGTGATGCCGATGCCGCCGGCGACGAACAGATAGCGCTCGGCGTCCACCAGCGCGAAGTGGTTGCGGGGGCCGTCCACCCGGACCCGGTCCCCGGCGGCGAGTTCGTCGTGCACGCGGGCCGAGCCGCCGCGGCCTCCGGGCTCCCGCAGCACCGCGACCTGGTACGCCGAACCGTCGTCCGGGCTGCCGCACAGCGAATACTGCCGGACGAGGTCGTCCGCCAGCACCAGGTCGATGTGCGCGCCCGGTTCCCAGGACGGCAGCGGCCGCCCGTCGGGGTCGCGGAGCGTGAGCCGGACGACGTCGTCGGCGAGCTTTTCCTTGTGGGTCACCACTAGTTGGAGTGTCATGCTTCGTGTCCCTCGGGGTGGGCGAGCAGCCATTCCCACAGCTGTACGGGATCTTCGAACTCGCGCTCGGCGTCGCAGTGGCAGACCGCGCGCAGCCGGTCGGTGCCGGGTTCCCAGTGGATCCGGTACACGCGGTCGCCGGTGAGCATCGGGCGGGTCACGGGGCGACCAGCCGCTGCAGCAGCCGCCGGGCGGCCAGGCCGCCGGTGTCGATGTTGATCGACAGTTCCTGGTACCCCGCCGGTTCGGCGGCGATCACCCGCTCGAGCACGTCGAGCGCTTCGACGTCCTGGAGCACCACCGTGCGGTTGTTCTCGGCGAGGAAGGCCGACACGCCTTCGTCGTCGAGGGCGAAATCCCGGGCCACGGCCCAGAAGTCGTGCGTCGAGTGCTCGGTTTCCGGGGTGATCGCGTAGACGACCTCGACGTGGAAGGCGTCCGGGTCGCTGCCGTCCGGGTTCGGCACGGAGCCGACGGGCGCGACGCGGCTGTGCAGCTTGTACAGGCACGGCGGCGTGTACTCGATGTCCTGCCAGCGCGAGATCCGGCCCTGCAGCCCGGTCGACTTGGCGTAGAACGGCGGGCAGGCCGCGTCGGCCATGTGCCGCGAGACGTAGACGATCCCGGCGTCGTCGTCGACCTCGGTCGTGATCGGCGTCTCGGCGACCTCGGGCGTGCCGATGTAGCCACCGTGGAGATAGGTCTCGTGGGAGAGGTCCAGCAGGTTGTCGACCAGCAGTGAATACCGGGCCTGAAGCGGTTCCATCCCGGCGACCGTGGTGTACGCGGGCGAGGCGAGGTACGGCGCCCGCGGGATGCGCGCCGCGTCGGCCTTTTCGGGGTCGCCGATGAACACCCAGACGAAGGAGTCCTGCTCCACCACCGGATAGCGGGCCAGCCGGGCGGTCCGCGGCACCCGGGTCTGCCCGGGCACGGAGACGCACTTGCCGTCCACGCCGTAGGTGAACCCGTGGTAGCCGCACACGACCTGGTCGTCGACCAGCCGGGACGGCGCCTGCGACAGGGGGAACCGCCGGTGCACGCACCGGTCGGCGACGGCGGTGACGCTCCCGTCGCGGGTCCGCCAGAACAGGATCGGCTCCCCGCAGACGGTGCGGCTGAACAGCGCCGGGCCGATCTCGGAACCGTAGGCGGCGACGTACCACTGGTCGCGGGGAATGGCGCTCATCGGGATCGTCCTTTCGTGGTGGCCGGGCCACAGCCTGCGGGACCGGGCCGGCCACCACGAAGGGTGATTTCATAAGATGGAAGGAATCAGCGCAACGGCTCCAGCGCCCTCGCCAGCGGCTCCAGCACGGCCGGGGTGTGCGGCGGCGGCAGGTAGACGATCGCCAGGTCCAGGCCCACTTCGCCGAGTGCCGCCGCCTCGGCGGCGACCTTGGCGTAGTCCTCGTCCGGGCCGAGGCGGACGTGCGAGGACAGCGTGATCTCGCCCGGGTCCCGGCCGATGTCCGCGCAGTGGCGGTGCAGCACTTCACGCTTGTGGGCGAACTCCTCGGGCGTGCCGCCGACGAAGTTCCAGTGCTGGGCGTACTTCGCGGTCGTGCGCAGGGTGCGCTTTTCACCGCTGCCGCCGATGCAGATCGGCGGGTGCGGCCGCTGCACGGCCTTCGGTTCGCAGCGGGCGTCGGTCAGCTGGTAGTGCTCGCCCTGGAACGTCGTGGTTTCCTTCGTCAGCAGCCCGACGAGGACCTCGCAGGCTTCCTCGAACCGGTCGCTGCGTTCCTTGACGGAGCCGAGCCGCATGCCGTACGCGTCGGACTCCTCTTCGTTCCAACCGGCGCCGACACCGATCTCCAGCCGGCCGCCGGAAACGATGTCGAGCGTCGCGGCCATGTTCGCGAGCAGCGCGGGGTGGCGGTAGTGGATCCCGCTCACCAGGGTGCCCACGCGGAGGCGCTTCGTGGCCTGCGCGAGCGCGGTGAGCGTGACCCACCCTTCCAGGCACGGACCGGTCGAATCGGAGAAGATGGGATAGAAGTGGTCGAACGTCCAGCCGGATTCGAACAGCTCGATCTCGTCGGCGGCCTGCCACACGGCGAGCATGTCGGCCCAGACGGTGTTCTGGGGCGAGGTCTTGATGGCGAATCGCATGACCTTGATCGTAAACCTGGAGTTCCTCCAGCGGCCGCCGCGCGCGGGCCCGGCGGGCGGACCGGCCCCGGCCTGGCATGATCCGTCCGTGCGGGTGCTGCTGGTGGAGGACGACCAGCCGATCGCCGACTCGCTGCGGCGCGGTCTGGTGCGATACGGCTACGAGGTGACGTGGGTCCGGACCGGCGCGGAGGCGCTGGCGGCCGGGCCCGCCGAGATGGTGCTGCTCGACCTGGGACTGCCCGATATGGACGGTCTCGACGTCTGCCGCGCGCTGCGGGCCCGCGGGGACGTGCCGATCATCGTCATCAGCGCGCGGGCCGAGGAGGTCGACCGGGTCGTCGGGCTGGAGATCGGGGCCGACGACTACGTGTCGAAGCCGTTCGGCGTCCGGGAGGTGATCGCGCGGATGCGGGCGGTGCTGCGCCGGGTGCGGCCGGCGGTCGACGCCGCTCCCGCCGCCGAGGCGGTGGGCGGCGGGCGGCTGGTCATCGACCGGCGGGCGCGGCGGGTGCTGCTGGACGGCGCCGAACTCGCGCTCTCGCCGAAGGAGTACGACCTGCTGGCCTTCCTCGCCGACGCGCCGGGCGCGGCGGTCACCCGCGAGCAGATCATGGAAGCCGTCTGGGACGCCAACTGGTTCGGGCCCACGAAGACGCTCGACGTCCACATCGGAGCGTTGCGCCGGAAGCTCGGCGACGCGGTCGTGGTGGAGACCGTGCGCGGCGTGGGCTTCCGGCTGCTGGCCGGCGGGTGAGCGGCCCGACGTCGCTGAACCGCCGGCTGGTGGTCAGCTACGTGCTCCTGGTGGCGATCGCGATCGCCGCGTTCACCGTGCCGGTCGCCTTCGTGCTCACCGGCCAGCTGCGCGGCGACGTCGAGACGTCGGTGCGCCGCGAGGCCGACACCGCCGCGTTGCTGCTGTCCGCCGGCGACCTCCCGTCCCGGCAGGCGCTGGCCCGGCTCGCGGAAGCGTACGACGAGGAGACCCCGGGACGGCTCGACGCCGTGCTCGCCGACGGGACGGCGCCGGGCCCGCTGCCGGTGCCGCCGGCCCCGGCCGACGCGGCGTTCCGCGCCGCGCTGGCCGGGCAGGTCTCGGCCCGGTGGGAGCACGCGGCCGCGCTGGACGCCGACGGTCTCGTCCTCGCGGTGCCCGCCCGCGACGCGGCCGGACGGGTCGTCGGGGCGGTGCGGGTCAGCTACCCGTCGGCGCCACTGGACGCGCGGCAGCTGCAGATCTGGGGGTTCCGCGCGGTGCTCGCGGTGGCGGTGCTCGTCGTCGCGGCGTTCCTGGGCGCGTTCTTCGCGCGCCGCCTGACCCGGCCGTTCCGGGACCTCAACGAGATGGCCGGGCGGCTGCGCGACGGCGAGCTGACGGCCCGCGCCCAGGAGTCCGGGCCGGTCGAAACCCGCACTCTCGCCCGGACGCTCAACAACGCCGCCGAAACGATCGACACGCTGGTGCGGGCCCAGCGGTCGTTCATCGCCGACGCGTCGCACCAGCTGCGCACGCCGCTGACCGCGTTGCGGCTGTCGCTGGACAACATCGCCGACGGCGTGCACGACCCGGACACGCACGAGGACGTCGACCAGGCCACGGCCGAGGTGGTCCGGATGAACCGGCTGGTCAACGGGCTGCTCACGCTCGCCAAGGCCGAAGCGGCGATCAGCGTGCCCGAACCGGTGAAGGTCGCCGACGTGGTCCGCGAACGGCTGGACGTCTGGCGCTCGGTGGCCACCGACCGCGGCGTCGGCCTGCGCCAGGACCACGCGGACGAAGAGCTGCTCGCCATGGTCAGCCCGGGGCACCTCGAGCAGGTGCTCGACAACGTGCTGTCGAACGCGCTCGAGGTGTCACCCGAAGGCGGCGCGGTCACCGTGTCGAGCCGCCGCCGCGACGGCCGCGCGGAACTGGAGATCGCCGACGACGGCCCCGGCATGACCGAGGCCGAGCGGCTTCGCGCGTTCGACCGGTTCTGGCGCGGCCAGGGGCGGACCGGCCCGTCCGGGTCCGGTCTCGGCCTGGCCATCGTCAAGCAACTGGTCACCGACGACGGCGGCGCCGTGACACTCGGCGTGAGCGCCGGTGGCGGGCTGTCCGTGCGGATCGGCCTACCCCTCGGGCATCGCTGACGAGTGGTGGTTCACGATGAGCCACTTGCCGTCGCGCAGCTCGTAGACGTAGGTGTAGCGCGCCCGGACCTCCTGCGCCTTGCCGTCCTTGGTCAGGGTGAACCGGTAGACACCGGTGTTGACCGCGGTGTCGGCGTCGAGCACGTCGACGATCTCGTCCTCGATCACCCCCTGCGGCTTGTTCTTCAGGAACTTCGTGAAGTAGTCGACGATCTCCGCGCGGGTCCGGCGGACCTGGTTCGACACCGTCGGCAGGAGCACCGCGTCGGGCGCGTACAGGTCGGCCACCCGCTGCGGGTCGCCCGTGGCCAGCGCCGCGTTCCACTGCGGGAACAGGTCCGCGATCTGCTGCTGCGCGGGCTGCGCCGGAGCCGCCGGGGTGGCGGCGACGCCGGTGCCGCAGGCCGCCAGTGCCGTCCCTGCCACCAGGGTGATCGCCACGATCGCGCCGGTTCGAACCTTGTGCATTTTCGCCTCCTCGCCGGGGGAACTGCTTACGAGTCCACTGTGGATCAGCGACCGGAAGCGGATTTCCAGCGAAGGGGCAAGGCCGGGGAAAGGTTCGGCCAAGGTTTCTCCGGCGGCTACCGGATGCGCAGCTTCCGCATGAGCTTCAGCCCGGAAAGCATGCCCTTGACGTACTTCTCGTGATCCTGGCCCGGCCGGGCGCCCATGATCTGCTTCTTGAGCACCGCCAGGTTCTGCACGTCGGTGTACTTGAGGAGGCCCTGGTCGCCGTGCCGGGCGCCGACGCCGGAGTTCTTGACCCCGCCCGACGGCGTTCCCTTGGCCGCGTAGGCGGTCGCGAGGATGTCGTTGATGTTGACGTTGCCGGATTCGAGGCGCGCGGCCACGGCGCGCGCGGCGCCGACGTCGCCGCCCCAGACCGAGGCGTTCAGGCCGTAGTCGGTGTCGTTGGCGAGCGCGACGGCTTCGTCGACGGTGCGGTACCGGTGCAGCGCGACCACCGGCCCGAAGGTTTCGGTGACGCCGCAGAGCATGTCCTTGGTGACGCCCTCGAGGATGGTCGGCTCGAAGAACGCCGGGCCGAGGTCGGGCCGGGGCCTGCCGCCGCAGAGCACGGTGGCGCCCTTGGCGACGGCGTCGTCGACGTGCGACTTGACCCGGTGCAGGTGGTCGACGGAGACGAGCGAGCCCATGTCGGGGCCGAAGTCGTAGGCGGCGCGGACGTCCAGGGCCGAAGTCCTGGCCACGAACGCGTCCTTGAACTCGTCGTAGCGGGACTCCGGCAGGTAGATCCGCTCGATGTGCATGCAGATCTGGCCGGTGTTGCCGAACGCGCCGAAGATCGCGCCCTGGACGGTTTCGGCCAGGTCGGCGTCCTCGAGCACGATCATCGGGTTCTTGCCGCCGAGCTCGAGGCAGCAGCCGATCAGGTTGCGGCCGGCCCGCTCGCCGATCACCCGGCCGGTGGCCGTGGAGCCGGTGAACATCACGTAGTCGGCGTGGTCGATGAACGTGGGCCCGACGTCCGGGCCTTCGCCGCAGACGACCTGGAACAGGCCCTCCGGCAGGCCGGCCTCCTCCAGCATCCGGATGCCGTAGAGCGGCGAGAGCGCCGTCTTGTTGTCGGGCTTCAGCACGACCGCGTTGCCGGCCATCAGCGCCGGCACGGCGTCGGAAATGCCGGTGGCGAACGGGAAGTTCCACGGCGCGATGATGCCGACGACGCCCTTCGGCTGCCGGATCTCGGTCGACGAGCTCAGCAGCGGCACCGGGCCGCCGCGCCGGACCGGCGCCAGCAGCTTCGCGGCCCGCTTCAGGTAGTGGCTCATCACCATCGGCGGGTCGCAGGTCTCCTCGATCGCCATCCGCCGGTTCTTGCCGCTCTCGACCTGGATGAGGTCGGCGACGGTCCGCGCGTTGTCGACGAAGATGGCGTGCGCGCGGTCGAAGACGGCCAGCCGCTGCTTGAGCGGCGTGGCGGCCCACTTCCGTTGCGCTTCGCGCGCGACGGCGAACGCCCGCTCGATGTCGGCCGGCGCCGACTGCGGAAGCTCGACGAGCACGTCGCCGGTGTAGACCTCGGTCAGCTTCCAGGGCGCGCCGGACGAACCGGGCACGCGGGCGACGAGCTGCCGCAGGAACGCGTCGGTGGTCGAGGCCGGACGGGTGAGTCCGAGCGGGGTGAGGGTCATGGTCCTTCTTTCCCTCAGTCGGCCGAGAGGACGAGTCGCGCGCCCATCTCGCCGATCATGATGGCGGGCGCGTTGGTGTTGCCGCCGGTGATCGACGGCATGATCGAGGCGTCGCAGACGCGCAGCCCGTCGACGCCGCGGACCTTGAGGTCCGGGCCGACCACCGCGAGTTCGTCGACGCCCATCCGGCAGGTGCCGACGCCGTGGTAGACCGACGTCGCGCGGTTCAGGATCGCGTCGCGCAGCTCCTGGCCACGCAGCTGCTTGCCCGGGTGGATCTCTTCCTTGACCGCGCCCTTGAACGCCTTCGAGGCGAAGATCTCGCGCACCAGCTCCGAACCCTCGCCGAGCAGCTCGAGGTCGGCCGGGTCGGACAGGTACTGGAAGTCGATGCGGGGCGCGGCCGTGGGGTCGCCCGAGGCGAGCCGCAGCGTGCCGCGGCTCTTCGGGTAGATCAGCGTCGTCAGCACGGTGAGCGCGCCGCGCTTGTCGACGTCGTGCCGGATCGGCGCGTCCTGGTTGGGCGACACGTACGCCCACGGCAGCAGGTGCAGTTGGAGGTCGGGCACCGCACCGGCCTGGGAGGTCCGGAGGAACGCGACCGCCTCGAAGACCGAGTTCGCCAGGAAGGTGGTGCCCGGCCGGACCAGCTCCTTGATCAGGCCGCGCGCGAAGTACGGCGCCGTGCCCTTGTGCCGGCTGGTCGAGACGCGGAACGTCAGCGCGTGGAACATGTGGTCGTGCAGGTTGTCGCCGACCGGCAGGTCGGCGACGACGGCGATGCCGTGCTCCTTGAGGTGCTCGGCGTGGCCGATCCCGGAGAGCATGAGCAGCTGGGCGGAGCCGACGAACCCGGCCGACAGGATGACCTCCTTGCCGGCGCGGACGGTGCGCCGGGTGCCGTCGGCGTCGGTGACCTCCACCCCGGCGGCCCGGCCGTTCTCGACGAGCACCCGCCTCGCCAGCACCCGCGACTGCAGCTGGAGCGTCGGGGGCGCGAGGCGGTGGATGTAGCCGCGCGACGCGCTGTAGCGCAGGCCGTCGGCGGCGTTCTGCTGCATCCGGCTGACGCCCTCCTGCGACTCCGCGTTGTAGTCGTCGAGGATCTTGCAGCCGATCGTCTCGGCGGTGGCTTCGATGAACTGCAGCGACCCCTCTTCCGGATGCTTGGCGCGGGTGACCCGGATCGGCCCGCCCGCGCCCCGGAACGTGTTCTCGCCGTCCTCGAAGTCCTCCATCCGCTTGTACGCGGCGTTCACGCTGTCGGCGTCCCAGCCGACGTTGCCCTCGGCGGCCCAGGAGTCGAAGTTGCCGCGGTTGCCGCGGACGTAGACCATGCCGTTGATGGAGCTGGAGCCGCCGACGACCCGGCCGCGCGGAACGGGCATCCGGCGGTCGAGGACGTGCTTCTGCGGCTCCCCGTAGAAGCCCCAGTCGAAGGGCTTTTTGAGCTGGGGAACGGCATGCATGGGGCCGACCAGCCCCGGCTTCTTGACGAGCAGCTTCTCGTCGGTCTTCCCGGCCTCGAGCACGATCACGCTCGCCCCGGACTCCGCCAGCCGGCCCGCGATCGCCGCCCCGGAGCTCCCCGACCCGACGACCACGTAGTCGGCCTCGTCGCCGCGCGGCGCCCTTTTCGCCATTTCCGCTCCTCGGTACGACCGGCACCCCGAAACTGAAACCTGTTCTAGTTCTGCTCACGGTATAGCTTCGCCACGCGGTCCGCAACGGCGTCCGCGGCCGGCATCCGGGGAAACGCGCGCCATAAGTTGACCCATTCAAGACAAGCGGTTTAGGGTCGACGGCGATGTCCGACTTCGAGGCGCAGCTGCGGGCGGCGTCGTTGCGGGTGACCCGGCCCCGGCTGGCCGTGCTCACCGCGCTGCGCGACCACCCGCACGTCGACACCGAGACGGTGATCGAGCTGGTGCGGACCGCCCACCCGGGCGTGTCGCACCAGACGGTCTACGACGTCCTGCGGGCCCTCACCGACGCCGGCCTGGTGCGCCGCATCCAGCCCGCCGGCGCGCTCGCCCGCTACGAATCCCGGGTGGGCGACAACCACCACCACGTCGTCTGCCGCTCGTGCGGCGCGATCGCGGACGTCGAATGCGCCGTCGGCCACGCCCCGTGTCTCACCGCCTCGGACGACCACGGCTTCGTGGTCGACGAGGCCGAGGTCGTCTATTGGGGCACCTGCCCCGCCTGCGCGGCCGAACGCACCCGCCAATGATCGCACCCGTTCGGAAGGAAGTAGATGAGCAACACCCAGGACAACGCCCCCGCCAGCGCGCAGGGCGTGGACGAGAAGGCGGCGGCAGGCTGCCCGGTCGCCCACGACTCCGTCACCGCGCAGGGCAGCGAGAGCGAGAACCCGGCGATCGACTCGCCGTCGCCGAAGACGGGCGGGCGGCCGCGCACGAACCGCGACTGGTGGCCCAACCAGCTCGACCTCTCGGTCCTGCACGCCCACTCGTCGAAGAGCAACCCGCTCGGCGCGGGCTTCAGCTACGCCGAAGAGTTCGCCAAGCTCGACGTCGAGGCCCTCAAGCGGGACATCACCGAGGTGCTCACCACCTCGCAGGACTGGTGGCCCGCCGACTTCGGCCACTACGGCGGCCTGATGATCCGGTTGAGCTGGCACGCCGCCGGCACCTACCGCATCCACGACGGCCGCGGCGGGGCCGGCGACGGCTCCCAGCGCTTCGCCCCGCTCAACAGCTGGCCCGACAACGCCAACCTCGACAAGGCGCGCCGCCTGCTGTGGCCGGTCAAGGAGAAGTACGGCCAGCAGATCTCGTGGGCCGACCTGCTCGTGCTCGCCGGCAACGTCGCCCTGGAGTCGATGGGCTTCAAGACCTTCGGCTTCGGCTTCGGCCGCGAGGACACCTGGGAGCCCGAGGAGATCTTCTGGGGTCCCGAGGACGACTGGCTGGGCGACGAGCGCTACGCGAGCGACAGCGAAATGGTGCCCGAGCTCGGGGCGACCGAGATGGGCCTCATCTACGTCAACCCCGAAGGCCCCCGCGGCAGCGCGGACTTCCGGGCGGCGGCGCACTTCATCCGGGAGACCTTCGCCCGGATGGCGATGAACGACGAGGAGACCGTGGCCCTGATCGCCGGCGGCCACACCTTCGGCAAGACCCACGGCGCCGGCGATGCCGACGCCTACGTCGGGCCGGAGCCCGAGGGCGCCTCGCTGGAGACGCAGGGCCTGGGCTGGCTGAGCACCCACGGCAGCGGCAAGGGCCCCGACACGATCACCAGCGGTCTCGAGGTGACGTGGACCGACCGGCCGACCGAGTGGAGCAACCGCTTCTTCGAGATCCTCTTCGGTTACGAGTGGGAGCTCACCACGAGCCCCGGCGGCGGCAAGCAGTACGTCGCCAAGGACGCCCCGGAGATCATCCCGGACCCCTACGACCCGGCCAAGAAGCACAGGCCGACCATGCTCACGACCGACCTGGCGCTGCGCTTCGACCCGACGTACGGGCCGATTTCCCGGCGGTTCATGGAGAATCCGGACGAGTTCGCGCTGGCGTTCGCCAAGGCCTGGTACAAGCTGCTGCACCGCGACATGGGCCCGGTCAGCCGCTTCCTGGGACCGTGGGTTCCCGAGCCGCAGCTGTGGCAGGACCCGGTGCCGGCCGTCGACCACGACCTGGTGGGCGACGACGACGTCGCGGCCCTCAAGGCGAAGGTCCTCGAGTCCGGCCTCACCACCGCCCAGCTGGTCTCGACCGCCTGGGCCTCGGCCGCGAGCTTCCGCGCCACCGACAAGCGCGGCGGCGCCAACGGCGCCCGGATCCGCCTCGAGCCGCAGCGCGGCTGGGAGGTCAACCAGCCCGAGCAGCTCGCCGGCGTCCTGGACGCCCTCGAGCGCATCCAGCGCGAGTTCAACGAGGCCGGCGGCGCGAAGATCTCGCTCGCCGACCTGATCGTGCTGGCCGGGTCGGCCGCCGTCGAGAAGGCGGCGCGCGACGCGGGCGTCGAGGTGACCGTGCCGTTCCACCCGGGCCGCACCGACGCCACCCAGGAGCAGACCGACGTCGACGCGTTCAAGGTCCTGGAACCGCGGGCCGACGGCTTCCGCAACTACCTGCGGCCCGGCGAGAAGCGCCAGCCGGAGGTGCTGCTCGTCGACCGCGCCTACCTGCTCGACCTGACGGCGCCGGAGATGACCGTCCTCGTCGGCGGCCTGCGTGCCCTCGGGGCCAACGCCGGCGGCAGCCCGCACGGCGTCCTCACCGACCGGCCCGGCGTGCTCACGAACGACTTCTTCACCAACCTGCTTTCGCCGGGGACCCGGTGGAAGGCGTCGGAGTCCGACGAGAACGTCTACGAGATCCGCGACGTGACCACCGACGAGGTGAAGTGGACCGCCACCGCGGTCGACCTCGTCTTCGGCTCGAACTCCCAGCTGCGGGCCCTCGCCGAGGTCTACGCGGGCCAGGCGGCCCGCGAGCGCTTCGTGACGGCCTTCGTGGCGGCCTGGACCAAGGTCATGGAGCTCGACCGGTTCGACCTCGCCTGACCCGGACACCGGGCGGTCCGTGAATGTCGCATTGAGGGACACCCTCACCGGGGACGACCGCCCGGTCCAGGCGATCGCGATCA
>NZ_JBFBBN010000059.1:0-32083 GCF_040682715.1 Amycolatopsis sp. NPDC051128
AAAGCCGTCGAGGACTTCCTGGAAGGCCCGCAGATCCTGCGTGACGGCGGCGTCGAAGCGATGCAGGAAATCCGCCGCATCCGCGACGCCTACCCGGAAACCAAACGCCACAAGGCCACCGACGTCCCCGGCATCGCCTCCAACGACATCGGCATCATCAACAGCGCGCCGCGGCCCAGCATGCAGCGCCTGGTGCTGATCAAGCGGATCCTCGACCGGGTGCTCGGCCGCAGCCGGTTCGGGCTCGGCGCGGTGCCGATCGACGAGGCGAACTGGTGGCACATCGCGCTGTTCGACACCGCGGTGGTCACCGACGCGAACCAGGAAGGCGTCCGCGTCCGCTCCTACGACAAGGCGAAGATGTTCGACCTGGCCAAGCGCGGCGCGAAGGTCGTCCAGCGGCTGCGCAAGGAAGGCGCGGCGGTGCAGGAGCAGTACAAGCGCGCCATGCCCGAGCTGACCTCGCGCGAGAACTGGAAGCGCCTGTACAAGCTCTGATCACGGTTCCTCGAAGGCCGTCTCACGCTCGCCGTGAGGCGGCCTTCGTGCGTCAGCCGTGCATGCCGAAGACAGTGCTCTTCCGGGTGAGATCGTCGACGTACGCGGCGGCGACGTGGGTGAAGTTGATCGCGACCTCCGAGTGGTCCTTGGTGGTCACCGTCTCGACCGCGCCGGACCGGACGAGCTGGGCGAGCCTGCCCGCCAGCTTCCCGGATTCTTCGGTGGTCAGGGCGAACAGCAGCGGCTCGCCGCCGGTGGCGAGGTGCAGCACGAGTGCGGGTTTCGGGTCAGCCATCTGTCCATCGGACCAGCGGCGATCTTCGCTCGGCAAGGGAGTTCGCTGAGGGCACAGCATCCGGCTGCGGGACCGGTGTGCGGTGGACTACCGTTTCCGGAGCCGGAAGAAACCCGCGGGGGGAAGAAGCGATGCCTCACTCGTTCTCGCTGTCGCTGGCAGCGGTGGACATCCTGCTCGAACAGCTCGGGCTGGGCCGCGCGCCGACGCCGTTCGAGGTCCCGCACATCGGCACCACCGTCGAGCAGCGCGCGATGATCCGCGACGCCGTCATCCGCGACCTGACCGGCCGCGGGCTGTGGCAGCGCGGCCGCCTCGACCCGGACGCCGAGCTGGCGCTGGCCACCTTCGTCCGCGGCCGCGTGGTGATCAACGCGGCCGCCGAGCTGGGCGACCGGCACCTGTTCGCGCGCGTGGCGTCCGACGGCCAGTTCGCGGTGCTCGCCCGGCAGGAGGAGAACCTCATCGTCTTCGAGGAGGTCCGCCCGACCGGCATCGTGCCGGCGATCGTCGACCTGCTCCCGCTCACCCCGGCCGCGCCCGGCCAGTCGGTCACCATCTCGCGCCCGGTGGAGCAGCCTCGCCACCAGCGCCGCGACGACGCGTACGACCCGTTCGCCGGCGTCTCCGGCCCGCGCTCGAACAGCAACGCCGGCGGCCCTCAGGTCCGGATGATCGAGCGCGTCTTCCAGGAGCCGAAGAAGCGCATCGGGCAGTTCACGGCCCAGACCCCCGGTGGCACGTTCCCTCCGCTGGCCTGGTTCGACACCCCAGGGGGCCGCTGGCTGATGTCGTCCCGCACGGCCGCCGACGGCCAGCGCTGGCTCACCTACGCCCCGGCCGACAACGCCCGGCTGGCCCAGCAGCTGTATGCCCAGCTCGAAGGGCAGTTCTGAGCGTCGGGAACCGGCCGCGCCGGGGCCGCGTCCGAGGTGAAGATCGGTGAACGGCCGTTGTGCCGGGTGCCCGGCTAGTAGACTCCCAGGTGCACACGCACGGGCGAAGTGAATTCGGGGTGGAACAGCGATGCAGTTGGCTGACGGCGGGGGCGGCGGCTCGATCGCGGACATCGTCAACCCGCTCTCCTCGGCTGGGATGAGTGCCGCCGTCAAAAGCGTCACGGCGGAAACGCAGAAGCTGATCGACGCGGCCAAGGGTGGCGGGTTCAAGATCACGCCGGAGGGCGTCAAGCCGATCCGGGACGCGCTGAACGACCTGGTGGCCGACCTCGACGGCTTGGGCTACAAGACCGCGGCGCTGGACCAGGCTCCTCAGCTCGGCAGCCACCCCTACGGGCAAACTGTGGCCTCTCACGACCAAAAGGGCGCCACGGAAGCCGAAAGCTCGGCGAGGGCGGTGTTGAACCAGCTCAAGACGGTCGCCCAGCAGGCAGACGAGGCCCTTGCGCGGGCGGCGGGCCTGTACAAGGAAACCGAGAGCCAAGCCTTCTCCTCGCTCCAGACCAAGCAGGCCTGAGGTAATGAAGAAACTCCTCGTTCGTGTCGTACTTCCGCTCGTCGCCGGCGGCGCACTGCTGGCCGGCTGCACCAGCACCCAGGGTGGAACGGCATCGCCCGCGCAGTCGCCGTCGGCCGGCGAGCCGAGCGCCCCGGCGAGCTCGTCGTCGGGTGGGGGCGGGACCGAATCGATCACCGATCCCTGTTCGCTACTCGAACCGGGCGATCTGACCGGCTACGGCGAGTTCAGGCCCCCGGAGAACGAGACCCTTGGCGGCGCGCGCGTGTGCAGCTATCAGAAGAAGACCGCCTCGGCGAGCGACAAGGGCATGGTCGTCGGTGCGAACGTCCGCGACAACGCCTCGGTCGACCAGGTCAGGGACACCGGTCGCGGGGTGGCCGACAAGGAGATCAACGGCCGGAAGGCAAAGGAATCGCTGGATGGAGTCGCTCCGGGGTGCACACTCGGGCTGGCCGTCGGTGATTCGTCCCGGGTGGACGTGGCGGTGACGGCGGTCGAATCGTCGGAAGAGGCCTGCCGGATCGCCGAAGAAGTGGCCACGAAGGCCGTCGAACCGCGGTTGCCGAAGGGATAGGGGAACCCAGATGACGACGCGACAGAGCCCGCGGCCGAAGACCGAGGACAAGACGCCCCAAGAAGTCCAGGACATGGCGCCCGCCGAGCGGGACGCCTACCTCCAGCAGAAGGCCGAAGAGGGCGTCGAGCCCGGCAGCTGGCTGTTCGGCCCGGTCCAGCAGTGGATCGCCCAAGCCCAGGCGAAGAACCAGTCCCAGAAGATGGGCGACAAGAACGTCGCGGAGGCCACCAAGGGTCGCGACGTCGAGTACGTCCAGGGGCTGCACGCGCCCAACGCGGACTACAAGGGGACCGACCACACGCAGCTCCAGGCGTTCCTGGAGAGTAACTTGAACGTCGAGCAGGTGGCGGACGTCTCCACCGCCTACCACAAGGTCCACCAGGTCTTCGACAAGTTCGCCACGTCGATGACCGCCGCGGTCAACGCTTCGAAGGGCACCTGGGAAGGCAGCGCGGCGGAAAACGCGCAGCAGTACTTCACCAGCCTGAGCAAGTGGTCCGACGCCAACTCGCAGAACGCGAAGCTGGCCTCGGAGACGATCTACGACCAGGGCCAGGCGGCCGCCACGGCCAAGAACTCCATGCCGGCCCCGATCCCGTTCAGCTGGAAGGACGAGTTCAAGGGCTGGGCGACGTCGAACCCGTTCAACCTGGCGGACAACGTCGACAGCTCCATCCAGAAGCAGAAGGACAGCCAGGCGGCGCACGACCAGGCCGCCAGTGTCATGGCGACCTACGACAAGAACCTCTACGAGGCCGCGTCGAAGCAGCCCGCGTTCGCGCCGCCGCCCAGCTTCAGCACCGGCGGGGGCAGCGGGGAGCCCAACGGCAGTGGTGACAAGAACGGGATCAGCGAAGCCAACGTCAACATGCCGACCGGCAACCACGTGAACACGCCGAGCGGGACCAGCAACTTCGCCACCGGCAACGTCCCGGGGACCGGCGGCCCCGCCGGACACTCCTTCTCCGGCCCGGGCTCGACGACCGGCTCGGGTTTCGTGCCTTCGGGTACGACCACGCCGTCGGGCTTCACCCCCGGCTCGGTGCCCGGCGGTTCGCCGCCGAACCCGAACCAGCAGTTCGGCGGCATGCCGCCGATGAGCCCGATGCCCATGGGCGGCATGAACTTCGGCGGCGACGAGGCCTACAACTCCAAGGTCGGCGGGGGCGGTGGCCGCGGTAGCGGCAGCGGCTTCGGCCCCGGCGGTTCCGGAGCGGGGAACGCGACGGGCGCGGGCGCCGCGTCGGGTGCGGCCCGGCCGGGCGGTATCGGTGCGGCCGAAGCGGCGGCCGGCCGCGGCATGGGCGGGCTCGGCGCCGGCGGCCGTGGCGGCATGGGCCCCGGCGGCGGCATGGGGCGCGGCCAGAAGGGCGAAGGCGACGAGGACACGGAGCACTCGCGCCCGACGTACCTGGTCGAGGGTGACCCCGACGAGGTCTTCGGCACCGACCTGCGCACGGCACCGCCGGTCATCGGCGAATGAACGGACGAAAGGGCCCCCGCCGCAGCGGGGGCCTTTCGTCTGGGTTCAGTAGCGGTAGAACTTCTCCGCCCGGCCCTGCCGCACCAGCTTCAGCCACCGCAGGAACGCCTTCGGGTCCCGCTTCACGCCCACGAAGTACAGGCCGAAGCGGAGGATCTCCAGCGCCCCGATCTTGCGCATTCCGGGCTGTGACAACAGGAATCCGCGGTTGCGGTACGTGTAGTAGCGCTTGACCTCGTTCTCCGGGTCCTGCGCGTGGAACCGGCCGCCCAGCATGGGCTTGAACTCGTCGGAGCCGTCCGGGTGCAGGTACTTGGTCTTCAGCGAGGTGCCGAACGGCAGCCCGGAGCGGACCAGCCGCCGGTGCAGCTCCACCTCGTCGCCGCGGAAGAACAGCCGCAGGTCCGGAACCCCGACGACGTCCAAAGTGGACGCGCGGAACAGCGCGCCGTTCATCAGGGACGCGATGCCGGGCAGGAAGTCCACGCCCAGCTCCGACTGCGACCGCTTCCAGGTCAGGCCGCGCCGCAGCGGGAAGGCCAGCTTGTCCGGCGCGTCGATGTTCGACACCACCGGCGAAATCTCCGCCAAGTTCCGCTTTTCCGCTTCCGCCAGCAGGATCGCGAGCACGTTCTCGTCGGCCGGGCGCCCGTCGTCGTCGGCCAGCCAGACCCAGTCCGCGCCCAGCGACAGCGCGTGCAGCATGCCCAGCGCGAACCCGCCGGCGCCGCCGAGGTTCCGGTGCGACGGCAGGTACGTGACCGGCGGCGGGTAGTTCTCGACGACGTCGCGGGCCGAGTCGTCCGGCCCGTTGTCCACCACGACCAGGTGGTCGACCGGCCGGGTCTGCGCCGCGATGATCTTCAGCGAGTCCGCGAGCAGCTCCCGCCGGTGCCGCGTGACGACCACGCCGACGACCGCGCCGTCGGGCAGCTGCCGGGTCTCGCTGGCCATCATTCCCCGCCGTTCGTCGTCGCCACCGGCTCGACGCCGAAGCGCGCCAAGGTTTCCTGGCTCATGTTTTCGAAGGGGTCGCGCCCCTTGTACGACGTGAGGACGTCCCGCAGCGAACCCTGTTGCTTGAGGTGGCCTTCGTCCATCCAGATGGCCGTGTCGCACAGCTCGAACAGGAACTCGTCCGAGTGGCTGGCGAACACCAGGATGCCGGAGCGCTTCACCAGGTCCTTGAGGCGGTCGCGGGCCTTGTTGAGGAACGCCGCGTCGACCGCGCCGATGCCCTCGTCGAGGATCAGGATCTCGGGGTCGATCGACGTGACGACGCCCAGCGCCAGCCGCACGCGCATGCCGGTCGAGTACGTCCGCAGCGGCATCTGCAGGTAGTCGCCGAGCTCGGTGAACTCCGCGATGTCGTCGACCCGCTTCTCCATCTCCTTGGCCGTCATGCCGAGGAACAGGCCGCGGATGATGATGTTCTCTTCGCCGGAGATCTCCGGGTCCATGCCGACGCCGAGGTCGAACACCGGCGCGATCTTGCCCTCGATCCGCGACGACCCGCGGGTCGGCTCGTAGATCCCGGCCAGCAGCCGCAGCAGCGTGGACTTGCCGGCGCCGTTGTGCCCGACGAGGCCGACGCGGTCGCCCTCGCGGAGGTTCAGGGTCACGTCGTGCAGGGCCTCGATGATCGGCACCTTCGTGTCGGTGCCGATCTTGCCGCCGACCTTGCCGAGGACGCGTTTCTTCATCGACCGCGTCTTCGCATCGAAGATCGGGAAGTCGACGAAGGCGTTGTGGACGTCAATGCTGACCATGTGTCACACCCAGTAGGAGACGCGGGCACGGTAATTGCGCATCGCGACGAGCGCGAGCGCCCACCCGACGATGGTGATGGAGCCGACCACGATCCAGTTGCCCGGGGTGAACGACTGCCCGAGCAAGGGCGCCCGGACCACCTGCATGAAGTGGTAGAGCGGGTTCAGCTGGATGATCGGCAGTACCCACGAGATGCTCGCGCGGGCCCCGCCGCCCAGCAGCTGGTCGACCGGCCAGACGATCGGCGTGCCGTAGAACAGCAGCTGGATCAGCGAGTTGATGACCTGCGGGATGTCGCGGAACCGGGTCGAGATGATGCCCAGCAGCAGCGTCACCCAGCCCGCGTTCAGCGCGAGCAGCAGGAAGCCGGGGATGGCCAGCAGGATGTTCCAGCTGAGGCCGGGGTGACAGAAGAGGTCGCCGCCGCAGAGTCCGTCCTGCGAGCCCAGCGAGTACCGGTTGTCGAGCGCGCTGAAGAAGATCACCAGCACGACGACGTAGACGATCATGTTGTGCGCCAGCAGCAGCGTCTGCCGCCACACCGTGCGCAGCATGTACACGCTCAGCGGCGCCGGGAGCTGCTTGATCAGCCCCTCGTTGGAGATGAACGTCTCCATGCCCTCGGCGAGGCAGCCGCTGATGAAGCCCCACAGGATGAAGCCGGTGGACAGGTAGGGCAGGAACACCTGGATCGGCGAGTGGAACAGCTGTGAGTACAGCAGCCCCAGCCCGAGCGCGATGACCGCCTGGCTGATCGTGATCCAGAAGGGCCCGATCACCGAGCGGCGGTAGCGCTGCTTGATGTCCTGCCAGCCGAGGTGACCCCACAGCTGGCGCGCCTGGAAACCGGCCTTGATGTCGGCGAAGGCACGCGCGAACGTCTTGCTGTCCGACGTCGGCGGAGCCGAGGTCGTCACGGGTGAGTCCGCGGCCTGAACCGTGCTGGTGGCATGCACGTGGACGAGGGTACCGATGGGACGAGCGGCGCCCGTCCAGGGGCGCTCGCCTCGGGCGGCCGGGGTGGTGCCGGAGAACCGGCTAAGGTCGTGAGCGGCCCGCAGCCCACGCAGCGACCTGGAGGTTTCACATGTTCACGCTCGGTGAGCACCCGGTCGGCGCCGACCACCCACCGCTCGTGATCGCCGAAATCGGGATCAACCACGAGGGCGACCCGAAGAAGGCGCACCGGATGGTCGACGACGCCGCCGACGCCGGCGTCCAGGTCGTCAAGATCCAGACGCACGTGGTCGACGACGAGATGATCCCCAACGACGTCGTCCCCGGCAACGCGGACGAGCCGATCTGGGACATGATGAACCGGGTGGCGCTCTCCGCCCAGGACGAGCGCGAGATCAAGGCGCACGCCGAGGAGCGCGGTTTGGTCTTCCTTTCGACGCCGTTCTCGCGTGCGGCCGCCGACCGGCTGGCCGAGCTCGGGGTCGAGGGCTTCAAGATCGGCTCGGGTGAGTGCAACAACTACCCGCTGATCCGGCACGTCGCCTCGTTCGGCAAGCCGGTGATCCTGTCCACCGGGATGAACGACATCGCGTCGATCACGCCCGCCGTCGAGATCCTCCGCGAGGCGGGCGTGGGGTTCGCCCTGCTGCACTGCACGTCGCTCTACCCCACGCCGCCCGAGCAGGTCCGGCTCGGGGCGCTCGCCGAGCTGCACGCGGCCTTCCCGGACGCCGAACTCGGACTTTCCGACCACACCACCACGATCTACCCGTGCCTCGGTGCGGTCGCGCTCGGCGCCTCGGTGCTGGAGCGGCACTTCACCTCGGACATGAGCTGGCCGGGGCCGGACATCCCGGTCTCGTCGACTCCCGCGGAGTTCGCCGAGTTGGTCAAGGGGTCGCGCCTGATCCACGCCGCGCGGGGAGGCTCGAAGCAGATCCTGGCCGAGGAACAGCCGACGATCGACTTCGCGTACGCATGCGTCGTCACCACCAAGGACGTCGCCGAGGGCGAGGCGCTGACCACCGGCAACATCTGGGTCAAGCGGCCGGGGACCGGCGAGATCAAGGCCAAGGACTTCGACAGCCTGCTCGGCCGGGTCACCACGCGGGCACTGCCCGCGAACACGCAAGTGAGCTGGGCGGACCTTGGCTGAGACCGGGCGGCGTGAGGTTCTGTTCCTCACCGGGACCCGCGCCGACTTCGGGAAGCTGCGCGACGTCATGCTCGCCGTGCAGAAGAGCTCGGTGCTGTCCGCCCGGATCGTCGTCACCGGCATGCACATGCTGCGTAGCTACGGCTACACGGTGCGTGAGATCGAGCTGGCGGGGCTGGAACGGCTGCACCTGATCCCCAACCAGATCGAGGACGAGCCGATGGCGCTTGTGCTGGCCAACACCGTCCAGGCGCTGGCCAGGCTGGTGCACGAGGAGCAGCCCGCCGCGATCGTCGTGCACGGCGACCGTGTCGAAGCGCTCGCGGGCGCGATCGTCGGGTCGCTGGCGAACGTGCGGGTCGTGCACATCGAAGGCGGCGAGGTCAGCGGCACGATCGACGACGTGATCCGGCATTCGCTGTCGAAGCACGCCCACGTGCACCTCGTCGCCAACGAGCAGGCCCGCCGCCGGCTGCTGCAGCTCGGCGAGGAGGAGGACCGCATCTTCGTCGTCGGCAGCCCGGAGGTGGACGTCCTGACGTCGTCGCGGCTGCCCGATCTCGACGAGGTGCGCCGGCACTACGAGATCCCGTTCACCGACTACGGCCTGCTCGCCCTGCACCCGGTGACGACGGAGCGCGACCTCAACCGGCGCAACGCGGCGGCCGTGGTCGACG
The DNA here is from genome assembly GCF_040682715.1 of Amycolatopsis sp. NPDC051128. Taxonomy (NCBI): domain Bacteria; kingdom Bacillati; phylum Actinomycetota; class Actinomycetes; order Pseudonocardiales; family Pseudonocardiaceae; genus Amycolatopsis; species Amycolatopsis sp. NPDC051128. The sequence continues at coordinate 8,896 of NZ_JBFBBN010000059.1, forward strand.
CGGTGCTCACCGAGGGCAACTGGGTCGTCATCGACCCGAACAACGACGAAGGCTGCCGCGAGATCCGGAGCGAGCTCGACCGGCTCCGGGGCCCTCGGTTCGTCCGCCTGCCGTCGATGCGCTTCGAGTACTTCATCACGCTGATGAAGAACGCGGCGGTCGTGCTCGGCAACTCGAGCGCCGGCGTCCGGGAGGCGCCGGTGCTGGGCACGCCGTCGGTGACCGTCGGCACGCGGCAGCGCAACCGCACGGTCGCCCCGAGCGTGCTCGCGGTCGATCCCACCGCCGAAGCCGTGACGGCTGGGATCGGCAAGGCGCGTGCGATGGGCCGGTGCGAGCCGCACACCGCGTTCGGCGAACCGGGCGCGCACCGCCGCATCATCGAACTGCTCGAAGGCGACGAGATCTGGCGGCCTTCGTTGTACAAGGCCTTCGTGGACCGCTAGTCAGCGGTGCATCGCCGCCCGCTGCTCGGCCACGACGAGGTCGGCCGCGGAGTCGATGTCGATCGCGCGTTCGGCCGGCACGAACTGCGGCCGCACCTCCGGGATGAAGAAGCGTTCCTGACGGCGGAGGTCGCCGGCGCGCACCAGGTAGATCCCGCCGGTGGGCCGCAGCACGACGGGCAGCGTCTGCCGGGGGGCTTCGAGGTCGGCCCAGTCGCGGACCGGGGCGATGCCGCCGTCCGGCGTCTCCAGGCACACCTTCAGCGGGTGGTGGTCCGTCGACCGGCACATCTGCACGACCGAGCCGGTGGGCCGGTCCGCGTGGATGTCGAAGCACTCGGCGATGTCGTCCGCCGTCCGCAACGGCGAAGTGGGCTGGAGCAGCAGGATGATCGTCGAATCCGCGACGTCCAGCGCGTCGATCGCGTGCAGGACCGCGGGCAGGGTCCGGCTCGTCGCCTCCGCGAGGTGGGTGGGCCGCTCGACCGTGCGGGCTCCTTCGGCCGCGGCCGCGGCGGCGATGTCGGCGTCGTCGGTCGTGACGACGACGTCGGCGATGCCGGCCGTGACGGCGGTGTGCACCGTGTGCGCGACCAGCGGACGGCCCTGGAAGGGCACCAGGTTCTTGCCCGGCAGCCCGACGGAGCCGCCCCTCGCCGGGACGATGGCCAGCGCGGTCACAGTGCGCTCCTTCCAGGTGGTGACGATTTTCCCGACCTGTCCGGTGGGGAGACGGGGTCTGTCGGCTATTGTCCGTCTGCTCGGCTGCCGCCGGACCGCGGCCCGGCACCTGGCGGGTCACCACGAGGTGGACATGTCGGTAAGGAAGCAATGAATCGGACTCAATTCGCAGACGAAACGTCCGGGCGGCTCGACGAGGGTGATACCGGTCGCATGCTTCGGGAACTGTTGCTCGCCTACGCCCGTGGTCAGCAGGTCGGCACGATCGCCGTGGTGGGGAACGCGCCCATGGCGCCGGACGCCCGGCGTGCCGCGCTGATCGACGGCAGTGACCTCGTCTTCCGGATGACGACGTTCGCGCTGGACGAGCCGGACGCCGAGCCCACCTACGGCACCCGCACGGACGTCGTGGTGATCCACCGGGGTGTCGTCGTTTCGCCGTACACCTTCGCCGACTACACCTCGCGCCTCTACCTGCTGGCCGAGCCGGGACGGCTCTTCTGGGAGCCGGAGACCCTGCCCGACTGGTGGCCCGCCGACCTCGGGTTCGTGCCCATCTCCAACCGGCGGTTCGTGCTGCCCCTCAGCCGGCTGCTCGGGCTCACGCCGGAGGAGCACGTGTGGGCCACGACGGGCACTCTCGTGACGTACCTGTGCCAGGAGCTCTTCCCCGACGCGGTGGTGCGCCTCACCGGGGTGTCGATCATCGAACGGCCCGGCCAGACCGACTTCGAGCACGCCTGGGGCGACAAGGTCGGCGTGACGGCGGAGCACCGGCTCCACGCGGAATCCCGGCTGCTGACCACCTGGCGTGACTCCGGAAGAATCGAGATTCTGCAGTGAGTGATATTCAGGCGGCGGTCTCGCGAGCCAAGGCGCTCGCCCGCGCGGCCGGGCGACCGGTCTTCGCCAAGCTGCGGCCGCGGATCGAGACCATCGCGTTCGACCGGATCAAGCCCGAACTGGACGCGCTCCACGCGGACATCGCGGCGCTGCGCCACGACACGGAAGAGGCCACCAAGGACCTCGACGGGCACGTGAAGTGGCTCTACGACGAGCAGCGCCGGCTGGCGCCGCACCTCGCGGCGCTCGAGGCGCGTGTCGCGGCCTTCGAGCGTCCCGGTTCGGTCGCGCGGCTCGCGGAACGGCTGGAGTACGCGTCCGACGAAGCCGACGAGGTCCGCGCCGAACACGCCCGGATCCGCGCCCGGCTGGCGGCGATCTCGAAGTACGAAGAGCGGCTGGCCCGGCTCGAAGAAGGACTCGCGGCACGCCCCGAGGCAAGCAGCTGAGCCGGTTGGCTGTCACCGTGCCCGCCGTGTCCCGGCGGGGCCTGCTGTGGTGGTGCCTCCTGCTCCTGGTCCCGCTGGCGCTCACCGTCGCCTGGACCGGGCTCGACCACGACGTCCGGTTCGTCCTCGGCACGCTCGAGACGGCCGGTCGCGCTGGGTTCGCGCCGTCCGAGGTGTTCGTGCACCGGCCGATGGTCTACCGGCTCGTGCTGGCGCTGGGCGACGCCGGCGGTTCGCTGCCGGTCGCCGGCCGGGAAGCCGTGGTGCGGGTGGCGGCGCTGCTCGTCGTCCTGCTGGCGTCGGTGCTGCTGCGGGCCGGCCTGATGCGGTACCGGACGGTCGCCGAAGCCACGGCCACCGCGGCGATGGCCGGCGTCGCGCTCGCCCTCGCGCCGAACTGGGATTTCCTGCAGCCGGAGTGGCTGGCCGCGGTGTTCGCGGCCGGCGCGATCGGGGCGGCGCTCCGGATCCGTCAGCCGCTGGTCGCCGCCGCGGCGGGCGCGACGCTGCTGGCCCTCACCGTGCTCGTCAAGTACACGACCGTGCCGACCGCGCTGGTGGCGCTCGGCGTGCTCGTGGTCCTCGACCGGCGTCGCGCGCTGCTGACCGGCGCGCTCGGAGTGCCGATCTGCCTGGGGCTGTTCGGGCTGACGGTGTGGGTCGAACCGCGGGAATGGCGGTGGCTGGGCGAGCTGTCCGCCTTGAACGGCGCGAGTCCGCTGGGCCGCGGACTGCTGTGGAGCGACGCACGGACGTTGCTCGTGACCATGCTGAACGAAGCCATGGTGGCGCCGCTGCTTGCGCTGCTCCCGGTGAGCGTCGTGGTCCTGGTCCGGATGGCGCCCGGGCGGCGCGCCCGCCTGGCCTGGCTCGGCTTCCCCGCGGCCGCGGTGGTCGTGGTGCTGGCGGCGGTGGTGGTCCAGGGGCAGTGGTTCCAGTACCACCTCGCGGCGCTGGTCCCGTTCGCCGCGGGACTGTGGGGTTTCGCGGTGGCGCGCTGGTCCGCCGAGCACGGTGGTCCGCCCCGGACGCTGGTGCTGGCGACCCTCGTGCTCGGTGTGGGCGCGCCGATCGTCTCGGCCGCTCCGGCGGCTTGGCGCGTGGCCCACGGCACGCCGGTGTACGCCGTGTTGACGGCGGTGGTGGCCATCGCGGTGGCGGCCGCGGCCAAGGACCACGTCCGGACGTGGCCGGTGGTGGCGGTGGCCGCGGCGTTCGCCGCACTGGTCGTCCCGGTCTGGCCGGGCGCGCCCTACTCGTTCGACGCCATCCACGCCGGCTACACGAACTCCGAGCGCGCCGCGGCCGCGAGCCTCGACGAGCGACTGTTCGAGCCGGTCCGGTCGCGCATCGGCGCGGACACCCCGGTGCTGTACCTCGCGTTCGGCGACATGGCCTACTTCTTCGGCAACCCCACCGACTGCCGTTACCCGGCGCCGGTCTTCGTGCGGCGCGGCACTTATCTCCCGGCGGTGCGGGAGCTGGAGAGCTACCGCGAGAACCTGGCGTGTCTCGAGCGGACGAACGCCCGGTACCTGGTGGTGCAGTCGTCCTGGTTGCCGGTCGACGGGCTCCCACCCGAAGTCGCGGCGGACCTGCGCGGCCGCTTCGACTGCGACCGCGGGCTGCCGGCGGGCGAACTCCTGATCTGCCCGCGGCGTTAGGCGATCGAGGACCGGGGCTGTCCTCGATCGCTTCTACCGTTGAAGCATGACCTCAGAGATCAGCCCCTTCCGCGTCGACGTCCCGCAGGCCGAGCTCGACGATCTCCGCGCGCGGCTCGCGAACACCCGCTGGCCCGACCAGCCCGCCGACGCCGGGTGGCGGCTCGGGGCTCCCGTCGACTACGTGCGTGAGCTGGCCGAACACTGGCGGCTGGGCTTCGACTGGCGGGCGCAGGAAGCGCGGATCAACGGGTTTCCGCAGTTCACGACCACCATCGACGGGACGAACGTGCACTTCCTGCACGTCACCTCGCCCGAGCCGGACGCGACGCCGGTGCTGCTCACGCACGGCTGGCCCGGCTCGATCGTCGAATTCCTCGACGTCATCGGCCCGCTCACCGACCCGCGCGCCTACGGTGGTGACCCGGCGGACGCGCTGACCGTGGTGGCGCCGTCGATCCCCGGTTACGGGTTCTCCGGTCCGCCGCCCGAGCCGAACTGGGGGCCGGACCGGATCGCGCGGGCGTTCGCGGAGTTGATGACCCGGCTCGGCTACGACCGCTTCGGCGCCCACGGCGGCGACTGGGGCGCGATCATTTCGCGCGAACTGGCGGTCCAGTTCCCGGAGCGGCTGCTGGGCATCCACGTGACGATGCTGGCGTCCGCGGTGGTGCGCGGCGAAGACGATCTCGAAGGGCTCGAGGGTGTGGAGCTCGAAAAAGGGAAGCGTTCGCTGGAGAAGGGGCGAAAGTTCTCCTACGAGGGCACCGGCTACGCGATCATCCAGTCGACCAAGCCGCAAACGCTTGCGTACGGCCTGCACGACTCCCCGGCCGGTCAGCTGGCGTGGATCGCGGAGAAGTTCCGGTCGTTCTCGAACACCGAGACGGACCTGATCGACCGCGACGACCTCCTGGCCGACGTCTCGATCTACTGGTTCACGGGCACGGCGAACTCGTCGGCCCGGCTGTACGCGGCCCTCACCGGCGGCTGGGGCGCACCGCCCCCGGCCAACACGGTTCCGACCGGTGTGGCGGTCTTCCCGGACGACATCGGCCTCCCGATCCGCACGCTGGCGGAGCGGACGGACAAGGTCGTCCAGTGGACGGAGTTCCCGCGAGGCGGCCACTTCCCGGCGTTGGAGGAACCGGACGCCCTGATCGGCGACATTCGGGCGTTCTTCCGCGGCCGGTAGTTGTCCACAGGGGTTGTCCACATCCCCCGTGGTCTGTGGACAACCCCGCCGGCAGTCTCAGAGGTACTGGCCGGTCCCCGAGATCCCCGGCCCGTGCGGCGGCTCGTGCCCGCCGCCCGCCGCCGACGGGCCGGCCGGCAAGCCGCGGCGCATCTGCTCCAGCTGGACCCGCGCCGCCATCTGCTGGGCGAACAACGCCGTCTGGATCCCGCTGAACAGGCCCTCCAGCCAGCCGACCAGCTGAGCCTGCGCGATCCGCAGCTCCGCGTCCGACGGCGTCGAGTCGTCGGTGAAGGGACGGACCAGGCGCTCCAGCTCGTCCTGCAGCTCCGGCGCCAGCGCCTTCTCCAGCTCGCGGATCGACGTCTGGTGGATCTCGCGCACGCGTGTGCGCGATGCGTCGTCCAGCGGGGCGGCGCGGACTTCCTCCAGCAGCTGCTTGATCATCGTGCCGATCCGCATCACCTTCGCCGGCTCTTCGACGAGGTCGCCGACCGACTCGTTGCGCTCCGCGTCGTCCGCGGGCAGCTGTGCCGCGCCCACCGGCGTGCCGTCCGGCCCGACGACCACCACGTGGGGTGAAGATTCGTGGCCGGTGTCACCCGCTGTGCCCGATTCCCGGAAGTTCGGCTCGGTCATGTGCTCCATCCTGGCTTGCGTTCGACACGCTCCGCGACACCCATGGGGCGCCCGTGTCCGAGCGTAGCGGCTATCGGGGTTCCCGGTGGCTCTCCACCCAACCCCGGACGCACGGCGAAACCGCACGTCCGTACGGTGTTCCCCATGGCGTTTGACGTCGCTCGTATCCGTGGGCTCTTTCCCGCGCTGGGTGACGGCTGGATCCACTTCGACGGCGCCGCCGGAATGCTCGTACCGGAACAGGTCGCTTCGGCCGTTTCCACGGCGATGCGCGCCCCGGTGTCCGGACCGGGCGGAGCGTTTCCGGCCTCACAGCGCGCGGAAAGCATCGTGACCGCGGCCCGCCGGGCCGTGGCCGACCTGGTCGGTGCCGATCCGGCCGCCGTCGTGCTCGGGCCGAGCGCGCCGGTGATGCTGCGCCGGCTCGTCGACGCGCTCGCCGAGCGCTGGACCATCGGCGACGAGCTCGTCGTGTCCCGGCTCGACGAGCAGGCGAACCTCGCGCCGTGGCAGCGCGCCGCGAAGCGCGTCGGCGCGGTCGTGCGCTGGGGCGAGATCGACATCGAGACGTGCGAGCTGCCAGCGTGGCAGTACGAGCAGCTCGTGTCGGCGCGCACGAAGGCCGTCGCGGTCACGCTGGCGTCCGGTTCCGTCGGCACCCGGCCGGACGTGCCGACGATCATCGAGTTCGCCAAGCGGGTCGGCGCGCTCGTCGTCGTCGACGCCACGTACGCCGCGCCGTTCCTGCCGCTGGACATCAACGCCCTCGGCGCGGACGTCATGGTCGTGTCCGCCCAGGCCTGGGGCGGGCCGTCCGTGGGCGCGCTGGTCTTCCGCGACCCCGAGCTGATCGAGCGGATCCCGTCGGCCTCCCTCGACCCGATGGCGCGCGGGGCCGCGCGCCTGGAGCTCGGCCCGCACGCGTACCCGCTGCTGGCCGGGCTGATCGCGTCGATCGACTACCTCGCGGGCCTCGACGACGCCGCCAGCGGATCGCGCCGCGAGCGCCTGGTCACCTCGCTCGGCTCGGCGAAGTCGTACCACGCCGGGCTGCTCGCCCAGCTGTCGACGGAACTGTTGACGCTGCGGCACATCATGGTCATCGGCAACGCCATGCGCCGCATCCCCGCGCTCGCGTTCGCCGTCGCCGGCAAGAAGTCACCCGAGGTCGCCGAGTACCTGGCTTCGCAGGGGTTGTGCGCCTTCGCCGACGACGGGACGTCAGGCGTCTTCGCGTCGCTGGGCGTGGGAGAAGTGGGCGGCGCCGTGCGGATCGGGCTCGCCCACTACTCCAACGTTTTCGAGATCAACCAGCTGGTGCGCGTCCTCGAAGAACTGCGCTGACGTCGCTCAGGACTTCGCGGCCAGCAAGACCTTGCCGAACACGCTGCCCTCTTCCAGGATCCGGTGCGCGGACGCGGTTTCGGCCATCGGCACGACCTGGCCGACGATCGGCTTGACCGAACCCTCCTCCACGAGCGGCCACAGCCTGGCGCGGACGTCGCCGACGATCGCCGCCTTCTGGTCCAGCGGCCGGAAGCGCAGGCCCGCGGCGAACACCGAGGCCCGCTTCCCGAGCAGCGCGCCGACGTTCAGCTCGCCCTTGACGCCGCCCTGCATGCCGATGATCACCAGCCGGCCGTCGGCCGCCAGCGCGTCGACGTTGCGGCCGAGGTAGGACGCGCCCATGTTGTCGAGGATGACGTTCGCGCCGCCGGTCTCCTTCCGGAGCACCTCGACGAAGTCCTTTTCCTTGTAGTTGATCGCGATGTCGGCGCCGAGCTGGCGGCAGCTTTCGAGCCGCTCGTCCGATCCGGCGGTGACGGCGACGGTCGCGCCGAGCGCCTTGCCGACCTGGATGGCGTGCGTGCCGATCCCGCCGGCGCCGCCGTGGACCAGGAGCACCTCGCCCTCGGTGAGCTTCGCGTGCATCACTACGTTCGCCCACACCGTGCAGGCCACCTCGGGCAGCGCGGCCGCGGCGAGCAGCTCGACTTCACCGGGCACCGGCAGCAGCTGCCCGGCGGGGACGACGACCTTTTCCGCGTAGCCGCCGCCGGCGAGCAGCGCGCAGACCTCGTCGCCGACGGACCAGCCTTGGACGCCTTCGCCGAGTTCCGCGACCGTGCCGGAGCATTCGAGGCCGAGGATCTCGCTGGCGCCGGGCGGCGGCGGGTAGTGGCCTTGGCGCTGCAGCAGATCCGCCCGGTTCACCGCGCTCGCCGCGACTTCGAGCAGCACTTCGCCGGGGCCGGGGCGCGGATCCGCCACCTCCGCCCACTCGAGAACGTCCGGGTCACCTGGTTCACGGATGGTGATCGCGTACATGTGTCGACTGTATACCGACCGCGGAAAGTCCCGCCGAACGAAGCATTGACGGGCTTCACAAAGGGAACAAAGGTGAGCAACCATGTCACCTTTCAGTAAGAGATTCCTCCAGCCGGTGGCCCTGGCCGCCGGCGCGACGCTGGTGCTCGGCCTGACCCCGGCCGCCGCCGCGAACGCGGTCCCCGCCGGCCCCGCCCTGGCGAAAGAACTCGTCAAGAAGGTCGACGCCAACGGCGTCAACCGGCACCTGATCGCCCTCCAGCGCATCGCCGACACCAACGGCGGCACCCGGGCGGCGAGCACCGAGGGCCACAAGAAGTCCGCCGAATACATCGCGACCAAGCTCGAGGCGGCCGGTTACCAGGTGACCCGCCAGGAATTCCCGTTCACCTACTCGGAAACCCTGGCCGAGAAACTCACCGCGGGCGGCGCGGACGTCCCGGTCATCGCGATGGCGTACACGACGTCGACGCCGGTCGGCGGCATCACCGCGCCGCTCGCGGTGATCCCGGTCGACAACACCAGCGGTTGTGAGGCCACCGACTACACCGCGGACGTCGCGGGCAAGATCGCGCTGATCAAGCGCGGCGGCTGCTCGTTCGCCCAGAAGCAGGCGACCGCCGCGGCGGCGGGCGCGATCGGCGCCGTCATCTACAACAACACCGACGGTCCGGTGAACGGCACGCTGGGCGACCCGGCGAACGCGAAGATCCCGACCGGCGGCGTGACGGCGGCCGCGGGGGCACAGCTGGCCGCGCTCGCCGGGCAGCCGGTGACCCTGGAGCTGCGCACCCTCCAGGAGGCGCGCACCAGCTACAACGTCATCGCCGAAACCAAGACCGGGCGCAAGGACAACGTCGTGATGCTCGGGGCGCACCTCGACAGCGTCCCGGCCGGCCCGGGCATCAACGACAACGGCACCGGTTCGGCGGCCCTGCTCGAGACCGCGCTGCAGCTCGGAAGCAGCCCGAAGGCCAACAACGCCGTCCGCTTCGGCTTCTGGAGCGCGGAGGAGTTCGGCCTGATCGGCTCGACCCACTACGTCGACTCGCTGAGCTTCGAGCAGCAGCTCGACATCGCGCTGTACCTGAACTTCGACATGATCGGCTCGCCGAACGCCGGCTACTTCGCCTACGACGGCGACAACTCCGACGGCGTCGGCGCGGGCGCCGGCCCGTACGGCTCGGCGCAGATCGAGAAGACCTTCGTCGACTTCATGCGGGCCGCACGCGGCGTGTCCGTCGAGGGCACCGACTTCACCGGCCGCTCGGACTACGGCGAGTTCATCGCCGTCGGCATCCCGGCCGGCGGCCTGGACACCGGCGCCGAGGTGGTGAAGACCCCGGCGCAGGCGGCGAAGTGGGGCGGCACGGCCGGCGTCGCGTTCGACCCGTGCTATCACCAGGCCTGCGACAACCTGGGCAACATCGACCGGGTCGCGCTGGACCGCAACTCGGACGGCGTCGCCTGGGCCCTCGGCGTCTACGCGACGAGCACCGAGAGCGTCAACGGCGTCCAGCCCGGCCAGGCCAAGTCGGCCAAGCAGAAGGCCGCCGAACGCGGTGCGCAGCGGAACCTGTCCGCGCACGCCGTGGCCGGAGACCCGCACGCGCTGACTGCCTGAGTACAGACCGAAGGGGCCGTCCCGATGCCGGGACGGCCCCTTCGTCGTGCCTTAGCCCAGGCTGCTGGTGCCGAAGGTGTCGCAGCGAGCCGGGTCGCCGGTCTGGAAGCCGGTGGTGAACCACTTCTTGCGCTGCGCGGACGTGCCGTGGGTGAATTTCGAGCGGTCGACCTGGCCGCCGCCGAGCTTCTCCTGGATGTAGTCGTCGCCGATGCGGGAGGCGGTGTCCAGCGCCGACGCGATGTCGTCCTGGGTGACGTCGGTGATCAGCGGCTTGCCGCTCTCGGTCGGCGTCGTCGAGGCGTGGTTGGCCCAGACGCCGGCGTAGCAGTCGGCCTGCAGCTCCAGGCGCACCGAGCCGGACGTCGGGCCGGTGCCGGTGCCCTTCTTCGACGTGCCGAGCAGGTTCTGCACGTGGTGGCCGTACTCGTGGGCGAGCACGTACGCCTCGGTGAAGAGGCCGCCCTGTGCGCCGAAGCGGGTCTTCAGCTCGTCGAAGAAGGTGAGGTCGATGTAGACGTCGGAGTCGGCCGGGCAGTAGAAGGGGCCGGTGTCGGAGGTCGCGCTGCCGCAGCCGGTGCGCACGCCGCCGTTGAAGAACTTCGTCGGCGCGCTCTGGTAGGTCGAACCGGAGCGCGCGAACTGCTGCGTCCAGTAGTCCTGGACGGAGTTGACGATGGCGACGATGGCGCAGTCGTGGTTCTTGTTGGCGTCCGCGCCGGTCTTGCACTCGCTCGCGAGCTTCGAGTTGTCGACCTGCTGGCCGGACCCGACGCCGCCGAGGCCGCTCCCGCTGCCGTCGCCGATGCTGACCCCGCCGAGCTGGGAGAGCACGAAGTAGATGATCACCCCCACCACGCCGAGTCCGCCACCGCCGAGCGCCACGCGGCCGCCGATCCCGCCGCCACCACCGCTACCGCGCAGATCCTGGACCTCGGAGGTGTCCAGACCGGCGTCGTCGTCGAATCTCACGCGCGAATCTTACTGCGCCGTTCGTTCCTGAGCCGGGCCAGTGACAAGCCTGGGTGCGGCCGTCGTACTGACGGGCGCACCCAGGCTCTGTACCGAGTTGTGTCTTTGTCGGGCGGTTGGCCGCTTCCGGGCCGACGTTCAGGCGCTGTCGTCACGGCTGCCGAGGCCGTGACCGGATACAGGCCCGATCGACGCCGTATGCGTGAACGCATGGAAGCCCGTCCATCGCTGTTCGCAGTCGCGACCGATCCGGTAGATGTCCGTGCCGGTCGCGGGGACGCAGCTGGCGGTCAACCGCGAGAATCACCCGCCACGCAACCACCTGACCTCTCCTGGCGGGGGGCCGGGCCGCACGTCACCGTCGTCGTGCCGCATACCTGGCCAACCGTCCGCCGACAAGAAGAATGCGCCTTTTCGGGCCGAGTCTCAACCTTTTCGTAACCCCACCTTCGGGCGATGTTGCGACGGCATTTTTACCGGCAACCGACTCGGACCCGGACCGCCCGGTCCCTTGATCAGCGTTCTACGCTGCCTTATGACCGAGGAGCGGCCTGTGCGTTGGTTGGACGAAGCCGAGATGGCGGCGTGGCGCTCCTACGTCGTGGCGACCCTGCGGCTCCGGCAGCGGCTGCACCGCGAGCTGACCGACCGGCACGACGTGTCACTGACCGACTACGAAGTGCTCGTCTGCCTGGAGATGCAGGACGCCTACCGGATGCGGATGTCCGAGCTGGCCGTGCTGATGGGGTCGACGAAGAGCCGGCTTTCGCACCAGGTCGGCCGGCTCGAGGGCGCGGGGCTGGTCCGGCGGGGCCGGGACCCGGAGGACAAGCGCGGTGTCATCACGGAGCTGACCGACGAAGGCCTGGCGCTGCTGGCGACCGCGGCGCCGACGCACGTGGAAGGGGTGCGCGAGCACCTCATCGACCTGCTGAGCCCCCAGGAACAGGCGACGATCGCGGCGGCGTTCGAGCGCGTGCTGGAGCACCTGTCGGAGGCGGAAAGCTGAACCCGGGCGCGGCCGGCGCCCGGGTCACAGCGCGGTGTTTCAGTGCGGTGTTTCAGTGCGGTGTTTCAGTGCGGTAGCGGTGGGATTCGAACCCACGGAGAGGTTGCCCTCTCGCATGTTTTCAAGACATGTTCCTTCGGCCGCTCGGACACGCTACCCCTGCCCCACGAGGGTAGCCGACGGGCAACGGGCGACCTGAGCCGTGCCGGTCAGCTCCAGCCGAGCTTCAGCGCGGCGCCCTGAGCGCGGCCCGCTTCGGCGGCGGGGGTGCGGGTCGACGGGTCGAGGGGGTTCTGGCCGATCGCCGCGACCGAAGCCTCGTCCGGGGTGATCAGCGCGACCTCCGCGCCCGCCGCGCGCAGTTCGTCGAGCACGGTGAGCAGTGGTTTCTCCGCCGGCAGCGGCGAGTCCAGGCCCAGCGGCGCGACGACCGTGATCCGGGTCGAGCCCGCGGCGTAGTCGGCGTTCTCGGCCGACCGGACGCCGCCGTCGACGTAGCGGCGGCCGTCGATCGTCACCGGGGGCCAGACGCCGGGGACCGCGCAGCTCGCCGCCACCGCGTCGACCAGGGACACCCCGGACGCGCGGTCGAACCGGCGCGGCTCGCCCGTCTCCGCGTCGACCGCCACGATCACCAGGCGCCGTTCGGGCCAGTCGTGTGACGGCAGGCGCGCCTCGATCACCGCGCGACGGTCCACTTCGGACACCGTCTCGGCGCTCAGCGCCAGCTGCCCCACCCCGCGCCGCACCTCGGCCGGGGTCGTGGCACCCGTGAGCGCTCCGCCGAAGTCGGCGGCGAACTTCTCGAAGTCGATGTCCACCGGGATTTCCGGCGTCTGGCGCGCCGGCTCGGCCTGGCGCGCGAACAGCTCGGCCGGCGGAAGACCGCTGGTCACCTGCGCCGCGACCGCCGCACCCGCCGAGGTGCCGACGATCAGGTCCGCGCCGGTGAGGTCCTGGCCGCGATCGGCCAGCCCGGCCAGCAGCCCCGTCGTCCACGCGATTCCGGCGACCCCGCCACCGCCGAGCACCAAGGCTTGTCCACCCATGCGGCCACCCTATCGAGGCGGGAAACGATGTGCGTGACCTGGCGCGCGGCCGCGAGTGGTGAATCAGGGCTGGCGCAGGGCCTTCGCGGCGATCCGCGCCTGGACCTCGGGCCGGCGCAGCGGCGGCACGGTCGCCGGCGGCTGACGGCGTTCGGGCAGCCGCTCCAGCAGCCGCGTGGTGATTTCCGTGATCTCGGCGACCGCGGCTTCGAACGGCTCGCGCGTGGCGTCCGAAAGCGACTGCACACCGGTCACCTTGCGGACGTACTGGCGGGCCGCGGCCTCGATCTCCTCGCCGGTCGCGGCCGGCTGAAGCCCCCGGAGGGTGGTGATGTTTCGGCACATGTCGCCCAGGGTACGACTCTTCGGACGTCCCGATCACACGGTCGGTTAGGCCCGGGCCCACCTCGTTGACGCCCGTACCTGGGCTGGGCAGTGTCGGGGCGGTGCCCCTCAGACCGCGTCCCTTCCGCTCCGTCCGCCCCGAACCCGGCATTCTCGAAGAAGAAGCGCCGAAAACCCCGGTCCCGGAACAGGACTGGCCCCGTGTGCGGGCCGACGATCTGGTCACCCTCGTGGCACACGTCTTCGCCGCCCACGGCCTGCCCGAGGTGCGTGCCCGCATCGCGGCCGAGGCGCTCTGCCACGGCGATCTGACCGGCTCGCCGGAGACGGGGGTCGCCGAGCTGGCCCGCGTCCACCTGCCACTGCTGAAGAACGGGCTCGTCGTGCCGCACGCCAAGCCGCTGATGATCGCCGACCGCGGCGCCGCCGCGCTGATCGACTACCGCCGCGCGCCCGGGCTCTGGGCCGTCGGCGACGCGGTGGACCGGGCGGTGACGCGGGCCGGCCGCTTCGGCGTCGGGCTCGTTTCGATGCGCGGCGTCGAGTTGTTCGGCCGCGCGAGCCACCACGCCGCGCGCGCCCTGCCCCACGCGATGATCGGGCTCGTGCTCGCCGCCGGCGGCGAGCCGGGCCGGCCGGTCAACCCGCTGGGCATGGCGGCGCCGGGCGGCGCGTACCCCGAGTTCGTCTTCGACCTGGACCGCCCGGGTGCCGAAGCCGCCGGGCTGACGCTGCTGGTCGAGGTCCTCGCCGGGGTGCTCTCCGGCGTCGCCGACCACGAGCACGACACCGGCCTGCTGGTGCTGGCGATCGCGCCGACGACGTTGCGCAGCGTCGACGGCTTCTCCCGCGCGGCGAGCGCGCTGTTCGGCAGCATGCTCGGCTGGCAGGACGACACGCCGATCCGCTACCCGGGCTGGCGCGAGGCCCAGCACCTGGAGCAGTGCCGGGCGCTGGGCGTGCCGCTGGCCGGCCCGGTGCGCCGCGAACTGGACGCTCTCGCCGCTTCGCTCGGCTTACCCCCGCTGACCAGCGTCGCCTGACCCGGCTCAGCGGACCAGGATGACCTTGCCGCGGTCGGGGCCGACCGCCACGACGTCGCCGTCGGTCAGCTGACGGCCGCGGCGGGTCTCCACCTCGCCGTTGACCGTGACCTCCTCCGCGTCGATCAGGTCCTTCGCGTGGGAGCCGTCTTCGGCGAGGCCGGCCAGCTTGAGGAACTGGCCGAGCCGGATCGGCTCGCCGGTGATGGGTACGTCGACGGGGTCGCTCATACCCGCATCATGCCGCCTCAGGTGCGAGCGGTCGTCTGCCGGTAGAGCGCCAGGACGTCCGTGTCGAAGTAGCTCGAGTACGACGTGTCGGGGTCGTCGCCGCCGGACTCGAACCCGCCGATGACGCCGATGACCGTGCCGAGCCGGGTCTTCGGGTCCTGGCCGGCGACCCACGGCCCGCCGCTGGTGCCGGTCGGGAAGCCCGCGCAGTCCACCTTCAGCTGGTAGGTGTCCTGCTGGCTGGTGGTGTTCCGGCACACGGCGGGCACGTCGGAGTCGTCCGGATAGCCGGTGAGGGTGATGGCCTGCTCGAAGCCGCTGCCCGTGGCCAGGGTGTTCGCGCCGACCAGGCTTTCCAGGGACCTCGTCGCGCCCGCCTGGTGCGCGGTGGCGAAGCCGACGTCGAGGTCGGGGTCCGACGACGCGCTCCAGCCGGGCGCGACCAGCTCGTCGGACACCGTCCAGTAGCCGAACGGCGCGACGCCGTCGTGGTAGCCGGGCGCGAAGGTGAGGCCGGTGAGATAGCCGCCGCCCTCGCCGTCGTGGATGCAGTGGGCCGCGGTCAGCAGCACGTCGCCCCGCTCGCTGTGCACGACGCTGGCCGTGCAGTAGTGCGACCCTTCGATGAACAGCGCGCCGACCGCGGGGCTGGACATCGTGGGCAGGTCCGGCGCCGACGCCGGGACGGCGTCGACGGCGTCGGGCGTGGCGGCGGATCGCGGCTGCCGGCCGGCGAAGATCACGAAGGCCGCGCCGAGCAGCAGGATCGCCGCGACACTGAGCAGGACGGCGGACCGCCGCACGCGCATCGCCTCCTCGTCCTGTGCCGCCGGCTCTCGAGATCACCTTAAGGCGCGGCGCCGACACAATCAGCACACCCACAGCAAGCTCACAGCCGCTAATATCCGTAACTCCGGAGTAACAGTCTGACGGCGGGAGGGCCGATGAAGCAGTTCGCGGACAAGGTCGTGGTGATCACTGGCGCGGGTTCGGGGATCGGCCGGGCGCTGTCGCTGGAGTTCGCCCGGCGCGGGGCGCGGGTCGCCCTCTCCGACGTCAACGCCGCGAACGCGGAGGAGACGGCGAAGCTGGCCGGCGACAACGCCCGCGCGTACACCTTGGACGTCGCCGACCGGGCCGCCGTGCTCGCGCACGCCGAGGAGGTCGTCAGCGATTTCGGCGGCGCCAACGTCGTCGTGAACAACGCGGGTGTGGCGCTCGGCGCGACCGTCGAAGAGATGACCTTCGAGGACTACGACTGGCTGATGGGGGTGAACCTCGGCGGCGTCGTGAATGGCACGAAGGCCTTTCTGCCGCACCTGATCGCTTCCGGCGACGGCCACGTCGTGAACATTTCCAGCGTGTTCGGCTTCGTCGGGGTGCCGACGCAGAGCGCGTACAACGCGGCGAAGTTCGCGGTCCGGGGATTCACCGAAGCGCTGCGCGAAGAAATGCTGATCGCGCGGCACCCGGTCGCGGTGAGCTGCGTGCACCCCGGCGGGATCAAGACCAACATCGTGCGCAACTCCCGGAGCGCCGCCGACGACCAGGAGAAGGCCGCGCAGGGCTTCGAGCGGATCGCCCGCACGACACCGGAGAAGGCGGCGCAGACGATCCTGCGCGGGATCGAGCGGAAGTCGGCGCGGATCCTCATCGGCCCGGACGCCTACGTGATCGACGCCATCCCGCGCGTGCTCGGCTCCGCCTACCAGCGACCCTTCGCCGCGCTCGCCCGGCTGGGTCTCAAGCAGACGCACTGAGTCGATCCTTTCGGCCGGATGGGCAAGGTGAATCCCTTTCGCCTGTGTCACTCGATGGAGTTGCGTTTCTGACAGGGTCGTCCGAAACGGTCCAGAATGCCTGGGGTCCGCGAGCCCCATACCGGAGGTCCCCGATGCTTCGCGCCGCACACTCCAGTGCGACCCGGCCGTCCAGCGACCGCACCGCGGTGGAGCTGCTGGATCGCACCGGCATCGTCGCGGCGAGCCTGCCCCGGCGCCGCCGCACCGACGACGACGTCCCGGCGCCCGAGCCGATCTACACCCCGCCGCCGATGTACGACCAGGACCTGCGCCCGAAGTCAGTGGTGATCCGGCGGCGGGTCTGCACGTGGCTCGGCGGCGGCGCCGCGGTGCTGCTCGTCGCGGCCGGGTGGCTGGGCGGCGGGCTGGTCACCGGTGGCCTGTTCGCTCAGGCGCCCGACGACGACGTGGCCCAGGCGGACCCGCACCCGGCCGTCGCCGCGGCGCCCGCCCCCGCGCCGCCGTCCCCGCAGGCGCCGGTCGTCGTCATGCCGCCGCCGAAGACCGTGTACGTGCCGGTGCCCGCGAAGCCGGCGCCGAAACAGGCGCAGGCGCAAGCGCAGGCACAGGCGCAGGTGAAATCCCAGCCGAAGACGACGTCGCCGGACGACGAGGCCCGGGTCGACCTGCCCCCGTCGTCGGCCACCCCGCCGCCGACCACCGATCCCCTCCAGGCCTGGGTCGACATCGCCGAGCGCATCGCGCGGCGCTACGGCGGCCGGACCGGCGGCCGCTGAGTCAGGCCCCGCTCCAGCGGTATTCGTGCTCGGGGCGTCCGGTGGCGCCGTAGCGCAGGCGCATCTGGACCGTCCCCGACTCGGCCAGCGCCGTGAGGTACCGCTGCGCCGTCGCCCGCGCCATGCCCAGCTCGCCGGCGACCTCCGCCGCCGACAACGGGCGGCCCGCCTTGCGTAGCTGCTCCGACACCAGCCTCGACGTCGCTGTCGACTGGCCCTTCGGCGCGGACGTGCGGTCCTGGTCGTGCAGCACGCGATACGCGCGGTCGACGTCGTCCTGGGCCAGCGCCCGGCCTTCGGCGAGCAGGCCGCGGAAGCGCGCGTACGACGTCAGCCGTTCCGCGAGCTGGCGGGTCGTGAACGGCTTGATCAGGTAGTTCAGCGCGCCGGCCCGGATCGCCGCCGCCACCGACGCGCTGTCGGTCGCCGCGGACAGCACGATCGTGTCGGTCTGCAACTCGGGAAGCACCGCGAGGCCGGACTCGTCGGGCAGGTAGACGTCCAGCAGGACGAGGTCCGGCGAGAGCTCCCGGACGCGGGCGCGGGCCTCCGCCGCGGTGTGCGCGGTGCCGACCACCGCGAAGCCCTCGACCTCCTCGACGAACCCGGCGTGCACGCCGGCGACCCGGAAGTCGTCGTCCACGATCAGCGTGCGGATCATCCGTCCTCCGTCAGCATTCCGGGCAGCTTGGCGACGAACAGGGCACCCGTCTCGCTTTCGCCGGGATCGGCCAGCCAGACGTCGCCACCGCGCGCCCGCGCGGCCTGGCGGGCGAGCGCCAGGCCGAGTCCGTGTCCGGGCGCGATCTTCGTCGAGACGCCTTCGTCGAACAACGTGCGCCGCAGTTCTTCCGGCACACCGGGGCCACTGTCCACAACGGACACGTGCAGGGTGTCGCCCTCGGCGAGCAGGCCGATCTCGACGGTCGCCGGCCGCCGCGGGCCCATCCGGGCGGCGTGCAGGGCGTTGTCGACGAGGTTGCCGATCACGGTGTTCGAGGCGATCGGGTCGGTCACCGTCGTGGGCACCCAGGTGTCTTCGGCGAGCTTGAGCGTGAGCCCCTTTTCCTGTGCCTGCTCGGTTTTCGCGACCAGCAGCGCCTGCAGGTAGGGGTCGGCGACGGCGTCGCCCAGCTCGCTCGGCCGCGCCGACGACGAGTCCGTCAGCGTCTGCAGGTATTCGACGGCCTCGGTCTGGTGGCCGAGCTGGAGGAGCCCGTAGAGCGTGTGCAGCCGGTTCGCGAACTCGTGCCGCTGGGCGCGCAGGCCGTCGGACAGCGCGCGGATGCCGTCGAGCTCGCGGGTGAGCGTGTCGAGATCGGTGCGGTCGCGGAAAGTCAGCACGGTGCCGATCGGCCGGTCGTCCAGGCGCACCGCCCGGCTGTTGATCACCAGCACCCGGTTCCCGGCCACCGCCAGGAGGTTGTCGACCGGACGCCCTTCGGCGACGGCCTTGCGCAGCCGCGGGCTCAGTTCGAGCTCGGACAGCGCCGCGCCGATCGGGAGTTCGGTGCCGAGCAGGCGTTCGGCTTCGTCGTTGCGCACCGAGACGCGGTTCGCCTCGTCGACGGCGAGCACGCCCTCGCCGATCCCGTGCAGCACGGCTTCGCGTTCGTAGAGCAGTTCGGTGAGTTCGTGGGGTTCGAGGCCGTGCGTGACGCGTCGCAGCCGCCGGTTCAGCAGCGCCGACGCGCCCGCGCCGAGCAGCAGCGCGCCGCCGGCGAACAGCAGCGTGATCGTCAGCAGGCGCTTGAAGGCGCCGGTCGGGTCGGACACGTCGAAGCCGACGCTCACTTCGCCGACCACCCGCCCGTGGTCCGGCGTCCAGATCGGGGTCTTGCTGCGGACGGAGAGCCCGAGCGTGCCGCTCTGCACGGCGCTGACGTCGTCTTCCCCGGCGAGCGCCCGGTCCGCGGGCGTGCTGACCGGCTTCCCGATCTCGCTCGGCGTGGGGTGGGCGAGCCGGATGCCCTTGTCGTCGGTGATCACGACGAACAGCGCGCCGGTCCGGTCCCGCACGGCCAGTGCTCGCTCCTGGAGCGCGCCGCCCGGCACCTTCGCCGCCGCGTTCGCCACCACGACCGGGTCCGCCGCGACGGACTTCGCGATGGCCAGGGCCCGCTCCCCGTACTGGTTGGTGAGGGTCTGGGACAGCAGCACGCTGACCAGGGCGACGCCGATCCCGACGACGAGGAGGACCACGCCGATCTGCAGCAGCAGCACCTGCCTGCTGAACCGCATGCTCGGGAAGAGCGCCCACTTTGGCATGGCTCGGAACCATACCCCCTGGTCAGCGCCGTGCGCTAAATGAGCAAAACATTCAGAACGCGCACTTGTGACGCAGAACGTCGACAAGCTTCACGTCGGCGCTACGCGTACTTAACGTCCCTTCCCAACGTGAGCCCCACCACGTGACGAAGGAGTCACCTCCACCATGGTTCCCCCACTGATCGAACTCACCGGAGCCACCAAAAGGTTCCCGAGCGGGTCCGGGTCCGTGCACACGGCCGTCCGCGATCTGACCATGTCCGTGCAGCCCGGCGAGTTCGTCGCGGTCGTCGGCCCGACGGGCTGCGGCAAGTCGACGACGCTCTCGCTGGTCTCCGGGCTGCAGCCGCCGTCCGCCGGCCGGGTGCGGGTGAACGGCGAGGATGTGAAGTCCATTCCGGACGGCGTCGGCTACATGTTCCAGACCGACGCCGTGATGCCGTGGCGTTCGGTGCTGGACAACGTCGCCTCCGGTCCACGGTTCCGCGGCGTGCCGAAGGCCGAGGCCCGCGAGCAGGCCCTCGACTGGATCGGCCGGGTCGGGCTCGCCGGGTTCGAGAAGTACTACCCGCACCAGCTCTCCGGCGGGATGCGCAAGCGCGTCGCGCTGGCCCAGACGCTGGTCACCAAGCCGAAGATCATGCTGATGGACGAGCCGTTCTCGGCACTGGACGTCCAGACGCGGGCGCTGATGCAGGACGAGCTGCTGCGGCTGTGGTCCGGTTCGGGCGCCGCGGTGATCTTCGTGACGCACGACCTCGACGAGGCGATCGCCCTGTCGGACAAGGTCGTCGTGCTGACCACGTCGCCGGCCACCGTGAAGGACGTCTTCGAGATCCCCCTGGAGCGGCCGCGAAAGGTGGAGGACCTGCGGCTCACCGAGGAGTTCCGCAAGCTCTACGCGGACATCTGGGAATCGCTGCGCAGCGAGGTCGACAAGGCCCGCGAGAAGGGAGCGACCCGTGTCGCTTGAGACCCCCGCGGCTCCGGCCGCATCGCTGCCGGTGATGGAAACCGAGCAGGACATCCTCACCAAGGCGCGGCGGGCGTCGTCCCGGCGCAAGCGCAACACCTGGCTGCTGCGGCTGGCACTGGTCGTCGTCTGGCTCGGCAGCTGGGAAGTGACCGCGACCTACTGGATCGACCCGTTCTTCTACTCGAAGCCGTCCCGCATCTGGCTGCGGCTGGTCGAGTGGGTCACCAGCGGCACCGACTTCGGCTCGCTCTGGTACCAGCTGTGGGTCACCGTCGAAGAGGCACTGGTCGGTTTCGCCATCGGCGCGGTGGCCGGCGTCATCTTCGGCGTGATCCTGGGCCGCAGCCGGTACCTGGCCGACGTGCTCGCGCCGTTCATCAAGGCCGCCAACGCGGTGCCGCGCATCGTGCTCGCGTCGCTGTTCGTCATCTGGTTCGGGCTGGGGCTGGCGTCCAAGGTCGCCACGGTCGTCGTGCTGGTGTTCTTCGTCGTGTTCTTCAACGCCTTCACCGGCGCCCGCGAAGTGGACCGCAACCTGATCGACAACGCGCGCATCCTCGGCGCGGGCCGGATGCAGGTGATCAAGGCGATCGTGCTGCCGAGCGCGACGTCGTGGATCCTGTCCTCGCTGCACACCGCGTTCGGCTTCGCGCTGATCGGCGCGGTCGTCGGCGAATACGCCGGGTCCAAGGCGGGCATCGGCTTCCTGATCTCGAACGCGCAGGGCACGTTCGACTCCGCGGGCATCTACGCCGCGATGATCATCATCACCGTCGTCGCCCTCGTGGCCGAGTGGGGCATCGGGAACCTCGAGAACCGGCTGCTGCGGTGGCGGCCCTCGATGTCCGCCTCCAGCGACAAGACCGTCATCTGAAAGGGAAAGAATCGATGAGGATTCGCCGTATCGTCAGCGCGGTGGCCGCGCTGACCGTGGTGGCGGCAGCGACCACCGCCTGCCAGGACTCCCGCGTCGCCGCGACGGGCGACGGTGGCAAGCCCAAGGTCACGATCATGGTCGGTGGCCTGGAAAAGGTCATCTACCTGCCCGCCATGCTCACCCAGCAGCTGGGCAACTTCGCCGCCCAGGGCATCGACGTCGACCTGCAGAGCGAGCAGTCGGGCGCCAACGCCGAGACCGCGCTCGTCGCCGGTCAGGTGCAGGGCGTGGTCGGGTTCTACGACCACACGATCGACCTGCAGGCCAAGGACCAGTGCATCAAGAGCGTGGTGCAGCTGGCCAACATCCCGGGTGAGGCCGAGGTCGTCGGCACCAAGCACGCCGACCAGATCAAGAGCTCGGCCGACTTCAAGGGCAAGAAGCTGGGCGTGACGTCACTCGGGTCGTCCACCGACTTCCTCACGAAGGCGCTGGCGGCCAAGGCGGGCGTGGGCGCCGAGGACTACACGCCGGTCAAGGTCGGCGCCGGGCAGACGTTCATCGCGAGCTTGGACAACGGCGGCATCGACGGCGGCATGACCACCGACCCGACCATCGCGCAGCTGACCAACACGGGCAAGGCGAAGGTGCTGTACGACCTGCGGACGGTCGAAGGCACGAAGGCCGCGCTGGGTGGGCTGTACCCCGCGTCGTCGCTGTACATGAGCTGTGACTTCGTCGACCGGAACAAGGACGTCGTGCAGAAGCTGGCCAACGCGTTCGCGGCCACGCTGAAGTGGATCAAGCAGCACAGCCCGGAGGAGATCGCGGCGAAGATGCCGCCGTCCTACAGCGGTGGCGACCAGGCGCTGTACATCAAGTCCGTCAAGGACAGCATCGGGATGTTCAACGGCGACGGGAAGATGGACCCCGACGGCGCGAAGAACGTGCTCGAGGTGCTTTCGAGCTTTTCGAAGAACGTGAAGCCGAAGAAGAACTCGATCGACCTGTCGAAGACGTACACGACGGAGTTCGTCGACGCGGCCGCGAAACAGGGCTAGAGCCCCGCTCACCTGACCGGGCGGTTGGTGAGCGACATGGACCCGTGAAGGCCTCTTCCCCCGCAGAGGCCTTCACGGGTCTTTTCGTTCAATGCGACGTAAATCCGGCAAATGGTGAGTATTTCCCGGAATGTGAAGACCCTTCGAAAAGTAGCTTGCGTCGCGCGCTGTCCGAGTGCTCACGGTGATGGCCGCCGCGGCGGCCTCCCTGGCGGTCTCGGGGACCGCGCACGCCGCTGTCTTCGGTGCGCACTTCCACGGCCACGAATTCTCCGGCGGCAACTGGGGCGGGTACGTCAGCTTCGGCAGTTTCACCACGGCGACGGCGAGCTGGACCGAGCCGTCGGTGACGTGCACCTCCACCAACGACCTGTTCGCGCCGTGGGTCGGCATCGACGGCGACGGATCGTCCACAGTGGAACAGACCGGCGTCGCCACCGACTGCTCCAGCGGCCGCCCGGTCTACCAGGCCTGGTACGAGATGTACCCGGCCGCACCGGTGTACTACTCGTCGCCGGTCAGCGCCGGGGGACCACATCACCGCGACGGTGACCCGGACCGCCACCAACACCTACCGGCTCGATCTGTCCGACACCACCAAGGGCTGGTCGAAGACCATCACGAAATCCCTGACGTCGAAGCACGCGTCGGCGGAGGCGATCATCGAGTCGCCGACCGACTCCTACCCGTCGATCTCCGGCGGCGTCAAGTTCACCGGCGTCAAGTTCAACGGCACGAACCTGGCCTCGACGAGCCCGTCCGGTCTGGACGCCGACGACCAGGGCGCCTACACCTGGAGCCCCGGCGCGATCGCCTCCGACGGCCAGAGCTTCACGATGACCCGCCACTGAAGCATTTCCCTGCCGCGCAAGCACTCAACGGAAGGCCGTGAATGTCGCATTGAGGGACTCAGAGTCCCTCAATGCGACCCGGCGGCCGCACGAGGTCC
>NZ_JBFBBN010000059.1:32093-61853 GCF_040682715.1 Amycolatopsis sp. NPDC051128
AGCCCCGCCCACTTACTCTTTGCCCGCCCGCGCACGCACACACCGGACGGCCGTTATTGGCCCATTGAGGGACTCAGAGTCCCTCAATGCGACATTCACGGCCTTGGGGCAGATTGGGGGCGTTAGGAAGTTGGGGCGGTGGTGAGCTCGCGCGGGAGCTTGCGGGCGACGTCTGTCCGCGAACGCGCGCCCAGCTTCCGCAGCACTTTCGCGACGTGCTGCTCCACCGTGCGCGGCGAGAGGAACAGCCCGTCCGCGATCTCGCGGTTCGTCCGGCCCTCGGCGAGCATCCGCGCCACTTCGCGTTCTCGCGGCGACAGTTCGCTCCCGTAACCCCGCCGTCCGCGTTGCGATGGCGCCCACGCGCCGTGCTCGCGCAGTTGATGGCGGCAGCGTCCGGCGTCGCGGGTGGCGCCCAGCTGTTCGTATGCCTCGGCCGCGGCGGTCAGTTCTTCGACGGCTTCGCGGTTGCCCGCGGCGAGCCGGCACATCGCGGCGTGTTCCCGCATCGCCGTCGCGGGGTAGGGCATCGGCAGCGTGGTGTAGCCCGACGCGGCTTCGTCGAACAGCGCAGCCGCGGCCAGGTGCTTGCCGCGGGCTTCGAGCAGCACCGCCCGGCCGGCCACCAGCGCGGCCGCGGCCACCGGCGCGTCGCGCCCCTCGATCCCGCGGGCGAACGCCTCGACCACGCTGTCGGCCTCGGGCCAGCGCCCGGCCCGCGCGTAGGCCTGTGCCGCCGCGGGGACCAGCGCGGCCGCCCAGATCCAGACGCCCTTGCGCCCGGCCGCGGCCACGGCGGTGTCGGCCGCCGCGCACGCGCCGTCGACGTCGTCGGTCGCGAGCAGCACCGTGATCAGCACCCCGGCGGCCGACAGCACCACCGGGACCGGGCCGCGGTCCGGTGCGTGCACGCTCGCCGCGGCCAGGTGGCGCTGCGCGGCGGCGAACTCCCCGCGCACCGCGGCGAGTCCCCCGAGCACCAGCGAAGACTCCATGACGATCGGGCCGAGCTCCGGGTAGCTGTCGCGTAGCTGCTCGGCGGCTTCGGCGAGGCCGGCCCAGCGGCCGCGCACCCAGTCCAGCCGGACACGCGTGCCCTGGATCAGGCCGATCGCGTACAACGCGCCCGCGTCGGTCGCGCGCCGGACGCCCTCGGTCACCAGCCGCTCCGCGCGGTCGAGGTGGCCCGCCCACGACTGGCCGTCGGCGAGGTTGCACCACAGCCGGGCCAGCTGGACGCGCTCGGCGACCGTGCCGATGGTGTCCGACAGCGCTTCGAACTCCGCCCACGCCGAGCCGTCGCCGACGTGCGACGCGGCCGCGATGCGGTCGACGGTCAGCGCGAGCCGCAGCTCGGGGTCGTCCAGCCGCTCGTACACCTCGCCCGCCCGGGCGCGCCAGGATTCGTGCCACGCCAACGGGGTCAGCCCGTCGATCGGCTGGGCCAGCAGCGTGATCCCGCGGGCGGCGAGGTCGGGCCGGTCGGTCAGCTCGCCGATCGCGCGCTCGACTTCGAGCCGGCCGCGGCCGAGCCCGCCGATGGTCCGGACCTGCAGCATGCCGAGGCTCAGCCGGATCGAGCCGCGGACCGACGGCGGCAGCGCCACCTCTTCGAGGACGCGCTCCAGTGTCCCGATCACGTCGGGGCGGAAGCCGCGGAGCGCGACCTGGCTCAGCTTGCCCGCCACGCGCCCGATGTCGGACTGCGTGGGGCCGGGCTCGGCGAGCACGGACTGCAGGAGGTCGATCGCCCGGGACGTTTCGCCGCGGGTGATCGCCTCGTCGGCGGCCGCTTCGGCGTAGTGCCGCCACTGGTCGACGCGCCCCGCGGCGCGGGAGTGCCGGGCCAGCAGGGTGAGCGGCGGGGACGGCTGCGCGGCGAGCACGCGGATCGCCTGCGCGTGCAGCGACGCGCGTTCGGGTCCGCTCACCGTGTCGTAGACCGCCTTGCGCGCCAGCGGGTGCCGGAAGCCGTACTTGCCGTCGCCGACTTCGCCGAGCACGCCACCGGCCAAGGCGGTCAGCAGCGCGCCGCGGAGGGCGTCGTCCGAGAGCCCGGCGAGTTCGCCGAGCACGGCGGCGTCGGCGCCGACGCCGAGAACGGCGGCCGCGCCGGCGAGCCGGACGGCCGGCCCGGGCAGCGCGGAAAGCCGTTCGGTGACGGCTTCCCGCAGCAGCACCGGCACTTCGAGGTTTTCGAGCAGCCGGTCGGACAGGACCTCACCGACGGGGAGCCGCTCGGCCGCTTCCTTCAGCGCCCGCAGGGTTTCTTCGACCACGAACGGGATCCCGGCGGTGCACTCGTGCAGCTTCGCGGCGAACTCGTCGGTGACCCGGGGCAGTTCGAGGATTTCGACGGCCAGCTCGCGCACGGCGGCGACGTCGAGCGCGCCCAGCGCGACGCGCGCGGAATGCACCGCGGCATCGGTCCGGAACGGGGCGCCGAGCGGCCCGGGGCGGATGTCGGTGGTCGACCGGTAGGTGGCGACCACCGCCAGCTCCGGCGGCATGGCACCGGCGAGGAACCGCATGAGGTCGCGGGTGTCCTCGTCGGCCCATTGGAGGTCGTCGATCAGCACGAGCGCCGGGCCGCACGCCTGGAGGAGCTCTCGTACCGCGCGGAACACGCGATGGCGCTCGGCGACCGGGTCGGGGAGCGGTTCGGGGCGCGGAGGAAGCGCTTCCGCGAGTTCCGGCAGCAAGGGTCGCAGCACACCCGCGACGGGGCTCAGTGGACCGAGGGGCACGTCGCCCACCGCGCGAAGCGCTTCCAGGACGGGTCCGTAGGGGAACGGTTCCCGCAGCGGCTGGCAGGCGCCGGTGAGCACGCGCCCGCCGGCGAACTCCTTGCGCCGCCCGATCTCGGCGAGCAGCCGGGTCCGGCCCATGCCGGGCTCGCCTTCGATCAGCACCGCGGCCGGGCGCCGCCGGAGCACGCCGACGATGGCGTCGAGCTCGGCGTCGCGGCCCGTCAGGCGCACTGGTCCGGACCGGACGGACACCGAAGTGGGGCGGGGAGCGGTCAGCCACATATGACCTCCTCGACGCACCGGTCACCCTGGGGGCCAGGGGCTCACCCCCCGGCTGGTGTCCGGGGCTCGGCCCCAGGCACTGCGCCGGAGCCTAAGCAGCGTTGATCCGTCCGTAAACCTTTAACCGAATAGGTACCCGGAGGAGTGCTCACGCGTCCGCCTACCCGCCGTCACCGGTTTGCTGGCGGAACCGGTGGCAAGGGGTCACGAGGCGTGCGAAACCGCGGGTTATCGCACGTTCGAGCGTCGCTTAACGCGTTCGTGCGCTGAGCGTGACTACTGAAAGTAATTCACAGAAACCCTACTTACGGACCTGTCCGACTGGGTGACGGCCGGGCTTGAGTCCGGCTGGAGCACGGGATTCGTCCGCGGGGAATGCGTATACCCATTCGCCGGGCGCCCGGATTGCACCGTAACGCCCACTGCGGGGACCCTCACCCGAGGGAGTATCACTGCGTGGCCAGCCCAAAGCCGCGCGTAACCACCTAGGGAGAAGCATGAAGATCGCCAGACTTCTCGGTGCCGCTGCCGTCGCGGTCATGACGACGGGCGCGCTCGCCGCCGTCGCCGTCCCCGCGTCGGGCCAGGACCTGCTGAACCCCGACATCGTGCCCGCCATGGAGCGCGACCTGGGTCTGACCCACGACCAGGCGCTCACGCGGCTGAAGACCGAGGACGTCGCGAACAAGGTCACCGAGGCCGTCAGCGCGGCGCTCGGGGACGCGTTCGGTGGCGCGACCTACAACGCCGCCACGGGCAAGGCGCACATCGCCACGACGAACGCCGCGCTGGTCGGCAAGATCCGCGAAGCCGGCGCGGAAGCGGAAGTCGTGAAGTTCAGCGCCCGGCAGCTCAACTCCACAGTGGACACCTTGAACGCCGCCGACAAGGCGGCCCCCGCGGCGATCACCGGCTGGGGCGTCGACGACGCCACCAACCGCGTCACCCTCGACGTGCTGCAGGGCCAGCGCGCCGCCGCGGACGCGTTCCTCGCCAAGTCCGGTGTGGACTCCTCCGCGGTGACGATCCGCGAAACGGCGTCGAAGCCGACCACCTACGCCAACGTCCGCGGTGGCGACGCCTACTACATCGGCGGGTCGTCGCGCTGCTCGGTCGGGTTCTCGACGACCACCGGCTTCATGACCGCCGGCCACTGTGCCGCGCTCACCGGCGCCGGCCGGCTGACCGGCTCCAACGGCGCCGCGCTGGGTTCGTGGGGCGCCTACCGGTTCCCAGGCGCGGACTACGCGCGGGTGAACACGAACAGCAGCTGGACCCCGGTCGCCCAGATGAACAACGGGACCGCGGTGCGCGGCCAGTCGAACGCCGCGACCGGCACGTCGGTCTGCAAGGCCGGCTCGACCACCGGCTGGACCTGCGGCACCATCGGCGCCAAGAACCAGAGCGTCCGCTACGCCGAGGGCACGGTCAACGGCATGACCGCGACCAACGTCCGCTCGGCGGCCGGTGACTCGGGTGGCGGCTTCATCGCCGGCAACAACGCGCAGGGCATCCTGTCCGGCGGCAACACGTCCGTGACGTACTTCTACCCGATCGGCGCCGCCCTTTCGGCCGCCGGCGCCACCCTGAAGACCAGCTGAGTCTTCGGCTAAGTCGTTCAAAACGGCGAAAGAGCGGGTTTCGGGCGCCTCCAGCGCGCCCGAAACCCGCCCTCGTTCCCTCGCCGCGGGAATGGGAGGTTCAGGGGTCAGACGTTGCTGATCTCCTCGATCAGCCCGTCGACGTCGAAGTGCGCGCTCTCCTCGCCCAGCGGCACCAGCTGGTAGGACGCCTCGAGGAACGCCCGGACGTCCTCGTACTCCAGCTCGAACGACGCGTAGCCGTCCGGTGACTCGATTTCGAGGGTGAGGAACTCTTCGTCGTCGGACAGGTCCGGGCGGATCCGGACGTCGCCGAGGCCGCACGGCTCGTCGAGGCCGGCCACGAGGAGGTCGCGCGCGAAGGTCCATTCGATCCACCGGCCGCGCTCCGTCCGGAACGCCACGGTGACCGCGAAGGGCTCGTAGGCCTGGTAGGAGAGGCGCGACAGGACGGGCGTGGTGCTCTCGTTCAGCAACACGAACTGGCTCTGGTGTACGGCGTCGGTGTGCACGGCCCCTCCTGGAGTCTCGCAGTGGTTCGCGGCGGCGAACTGTTCGCCATGGAGATGAGCAGGGCCTTCGGCCATGACGGAGAAACTCTCACGTTCACTTGATCGGTTGCATCCGTCCACTGTGGTGTAACACCGGACGCGTACCTCTTGCGCTCACCCGGCGACGGATGGTGACGGCTCGCGCAGGGCGGCCGGCAGGTTCTTCCGTAACCCGAGCAGTGCCGGGACGGCTGCCGCGCAGATAAGCGCGAGTACCGACCAGGTCAGTGCGTTGCTCACGCTGAGCGTGACGGCCAGGAGGCCCGGCGCGAGCGCCACCGGCAGGCCCCACGAGAGCTGGAAGATCGAGCTGGCACGGCCTTCGGCGCCCGGCGCGGCGGCCGCGGCCGCCGCCGCGGTGCCGGTCGGCCCGAACATCGCCTCGGCGACGGAGAAGCCGAGACTGGTCACGAGGATCAACCCCGTCGCAACTTGCAGAGGGACGATTTCCAACGGGATGAGCAGGGCGAAGCAAACCGCGAACAACACCGCGGCGCCGATCAGCGCCGCCGTCCGGCTGCGACCGGCCAGCCGCGCGACGATCGGGCGCTGGCCCGTGACGACGACCACCGTGCCGAGGGTGATCGCGGTCCCGGCGATCCACTGTGGACCGTGCAGCAGATCGCGCACGACGATCGGCAGCACCGCGAACTTGCTCGCGCTGGCGAGCGTGAACGCCATGTGGGTGACGCAGAACCCCATGAACGGCCGGTCGCCGAGCACGGCGCGCCAGGTCGTCGGCCGGGGTTTCCGCGCGGCGGGGCGCCCGACGGCCTCGGGACCGCCGGCCGAGGCCACTCCCGGTTCGCGGGTGCCCGCCACTTTGTCCCGCGGGAGCAACCCCATCAACACGGCCGCGACCGCGAAGCTCCCCGCGTTCACGTACGCCAGTGCGTGGAAAGCCGCCTGGCTGCTGATCGTCGGCAACACGGCGGTCGCCGCCGCGCCGGCCCCGGCGCCGGCGAACCGGCCGACGGTCTGCGTGGCCAGCACGCGGTCGGTGTCCCGGCCTTCGGTGAGGCGGACGACCATCGGCGCGTTGCACGTCCAGAACAGCCGGTCACCGAACCCGGCCACCAGCGAGACCACGAGCACCTGCCAGCCGGTGTGCACGAGCGGATAGGCGCAGAAGGCGGCGAGCCGCACCAGGTTGCCGGCCACGAGCAGGGCGCGCGGCCCGAACCGGTCCATGGCCGCGCCGGTGGCCGGACCGGTCGCCAGCGCGAGCAGCGCGCCGGTGCTCAGCGACGTGCCGGCGTCGACCAGGCCCATGCCCTGGCCGTGCACGAGGAACAACAGGGCGAACGGCATCCAGAGTCCGCTGCCGAGCGCGTCGATCAAGGTCGCGGCCAGGAAGACCCGGCGATTTCGGAGCATGCTTCCCCCAGGTGGACAGCGCTCCAGGATATCGGGGCTCAGGGCTCCAGCGGCAGGTCGAGGCCCACCTTGACCCGGTCCATCGCCACGCTCGTGGTGAAGTGCCGGACGTTCGGGTTCTCGAAGAACATCCGCCGGGTGAACGCCTCGAAGCCCGTCATGTCCGGGCACGTCACGATCAGCACGAAGTCCGCGTTGCCGGTGACGTAGTAGCACTGCTGCACACAGTCGTCGGCGAGGACCTGGCGGCGGAACGCGTCCAGGACCGCGAGGTTCTCCCGCTCCATCTCGACCATGACCACGAACGTCATGCTCAGCCCGAGCGCCTCCGGCGACAGCACCGCCACCTCGCGCTCGATGACGCCCGCTTCGCGCAGCCGCTTGATCCGCCGTTGCACCGCCGCGGCCGAGAGGCCGACCTTCGCGCCGATCGTCTCGGCGATGGTGCGGGCGTCCGCCTGGAGGCAGGCGAGGATCGCGATGTCCAGCTGGTCGAGGTCGGGTGTCTGCACCCCAGCAGGCTATCCGGGACCCCCGACGATTCGCCGCGCGCGCACTGCTCCGTGACGTCGCTCACTACTCCGCTCGGAGCGAAGATGAAACAACTTTTTGAGTGACCTGGAACACAACTGACCGGTCTACCAGGGGGTAGCGCATAGAAGTGGAAGACCAGCCGGTCGCTCGCCAACCCGCCGGCGTGGGGAGGCTCTCCCGTGCCCGCACCTGCCGCCGTGTTGACCGGTCTCGGTTCGTGGTTGCCGACGAAAGTCCTGGACAACCACGAGATCGCGACCCGGCTCGACACCTCGGACGAGTGGATCCGGACCCGCACCGGGATCCGGGAACGCCGCGTCGCCGGGCCCGGTGAGTCCACTGTGGATCTGGCGGTCGGGGCGGGCCGCAGGGCACTGGCTTCGGCCGGCACGAGCGCCGACGCCGTCGTCCTCGCCACCGCCACGCCCGATCAGCCCTGCCCGGCCAGCGCGCCGCAGGTCGCCGCCCGGCTCGGGCTCGGCACGGCCGCGGCGTTCGACGTCAACGCCGTCTGCAGCGGCTTCGTCTACGCGCTGGCGACGGCCGCGGGGTTCATCGCGGGCGGCCTGGCCGAACGCGTGCTGGTGATCGGCGCCGACACCTTCACCACGCTCATCGACCCCGGCGACCGCACCACCGTCCCGATCTTCGGCGACGGCGCGGGCGCGGTGGTCCTGCGGGCCGGCGACGCCGGCGAGCCCGGCGCGCTCGGGCCGTTCGACCTGCACAGCGAGGGCGAGCACGCCGAGCTGCTCTGGGTCGAGGCCGGCGGCGCGCGACGGCGGCTCTCGGACGACCCGGGTGACCGTTTTCTCGCGATGCAGGGCACCGCGGTGTTCCGGCACGCCTGCGCGCGGATGGCGGAGTCGTCGCGGGCGGTCCTGGCGCGCGCGGGCTGGATGGTCGGCGACGTCGACCGCTTCGTCGGGCACCAGGCGAACATCCGGATCCTCCAGGCGACGGCGAAGCAGCTCGGCATGCCGGCCGACGCCGTCGTCGCCAACATCGACCGGGTCGGCAACACCAGTGCCGCGTCCATCCCGCTCGCGCTGGCCGACGCCCGCGCCGACGGCACCCTCGTGCCCGGCCACCGCGTCCTGCTCAGCGCGTTCGGCGCGGGCCTGACCTGGGGCTCGACGGTGCTGCGCTGGCCGGAGCTGGGTCAGCCGGCCTGAGGGGCGGTCGTCCAGGTAGGCGTCGCCTCCTGGCGGCCGCGCAGCTCCAGCTCGCCGTGCTTCGCCCAGTAGGCGCCTTCGCTCGGCAACGCCGCGGAGACGACGGCGTCGCTGGCGAGGATCCGTGACGGCACCGCCTTGGCCAGTTCGGTCAGCCGGGCGGCCTCGTTGACCGCGTCCCCGATCACGGTGTATTCGAGCCGGCTGCTGGTGCCGAGCTGGCCGGCGAAGACCGGGCCGCTCGAGACGCCGATGCCGAGGTCGAGCTCGCCGGCCTCGCGCACCACGTCCCGGATCGCGCGGGCCGCGGCCAGTGCGGCGGTGGGCGCGTCCGCGAGCCGTGTCGGCGCGCCGAAGACGCACAACGCGGCATCGCCCTGGAACTTGTTGACCAGACCGCCGCGGCTGTTCACCGCGGAGACGACGACGGCGAACAGCCGGTTCAGCTTCCCGACCAGTTCCTCCGGCGGGGTGCGGTAGGCCAGCGCGGTCGAGTCGACGACGTCGACGAACAACGCCGTGACCTCGCGGACGTCGCCGGAGAGGGACGCGCCGTACTCCAGCGCGTGCCGGGCGACGTCGGCGCCGACGTGCCTGCCGAACAGGTCCCGCATCCGCGCCTGCTCGCGCAGCCCGGCGGCGAGCTGGTTCACCGACGTCTGGAGCAGGCCGATCTCGCTGGAGTCGTCGACGTCGACCGCGACGCCGGTGTCGCCGCGCGCGATCTCGTCGAGCGCCACGCGCAGCCGGTGCAGCGGCGCCGCGACCGCCCTGGCCAGCAGCGCGGTGCCGATCGCGCCGACGACCAGGCCGATCACCGACAGCATGATCAGGCTCGCGGTGTGGTCGCCCGAGCCGAGGTCCGGCGGCGTGGCGATGAGCAGCACGCCCACGAACGGGACGCCGCTGGCCAGCGCCCAGGTGACGATCAGCCGGGTGAGCACGGTGACCGGCAGCGAGCCGCGCGGCGGCAGGACCGCCAGCGCGAGCGTCATCACCGGCCGCGCCACCCACTCGGCCGCGAGGTAGGTGAGCCCGACGGTGGTGAGCCCGCCGAGCCCGATCACCGTCGCCATGCCGGCGGCGTCGTCGTTCGAGCCGAGCACCCCGGCGAGCACGGTGAGGACGACGGTGCCGATCAGCCAGAGCGTGCCGCTGACCACGGCCATGTCGACCGGCAGGCGAAGCGCGCGCCTCGCCTCGCTCTCCGACGGCGGGCGGCCGAGCACGAACCAGATCGCGGTGCGGCGCTGCAGCCACGCCGTCCACAGTGTCCCGGCGAGCAGCGCCACCGCGACGATGCCGGCCGCGGTCAGGCCGAGCACCCAGCCGTGGTCGCCGACGTCGTTCGGCAGGCCCTGCAGCAGCAGGAGCAGCGCGACCACGCCGGAGCCGGCGACGCTGGAGCCGACGCCCAGCCCGGCGAAGCCCAGGCTGGTG
This sequence comes from Amycolatopsis sp. NPDC051128, assembly GCF_040682715.1. Classification (NCBI taxonomy): domain Bacteria; kingdom Bacillati; phylum Actinomycetota; class Actinomycetes; order Pseudonocardiales; family Pseudonocardiaceae; genus Amycolatopsis; species Amycolatopsis sp. NPDC051128. Next base: position 41,804 of record NZ_JBFBBN010000059.1, read on the forward strand.
CGCAACACCACCCGGAACCTCCCCAGCTCGGCGTTCGTGCGCACGGGGATGATCGTACGGGCGAAAATGCCGTCAACTGCACCCGCGGCGAGGCCAAGGGCGTGACGCTGCCTGCCCGGCCCGAGGAAATCCCCTGGGACAAGCGGGAGTTCCTCGGCTGGCGCGACCCGAAGGCGCCTGGGCGCGCCTACCTCGTGCTGCCGTACGGCGGCGAGGTGATCGGGCTCGCCCTGCGCGCCGCTCCGGCCCCGAAGTCCCGGCTGCGCAGCAACATCTGCGGCTTCTGCACCACGACCCACGGGCTCGCCGACATCACGCTGTTCTCCGGCAAGCGCGCCGGGAAGTCCGGCCGCGAAGGCAACACGCTGCGGAACGTCTCACGCGGATGGAGGAGAAGCTGCACAAGTTCGTGGCGCGCGTGCTGGAGTCCCGTCAGAAGCGGTAGCGCACGATGTGCGCCGTCCGGGCCAGGACCGGGAAGACCTTCAGCATGCGCAGCTGGAACCGCGTAACCGGCCCCAGCCTGGCCAGCACCTCCGGCGTCGCCCAGTGTGCGGCGTCCAATGAGGACTCACACGTGAGGCCGTAGCGCTCGAGTTCGCGCGGGTCGTCGATGCCCCAGTACAGCGTCGCGCCCGCCTTGCGCACCGGCGCGTTGAGCTTCTGGATCTTGATGGCGGTCCGGTTGAAGAGGTCGCAGATCAGCTCGCCCGAGGGGAACTTCGCGGCCAGCCGGCGGACCAGTTCGGTGCCGGTCTCGGGTGTCAGGTACATCGTGAGGCCTTCGGCGACGATCAGCGTCGGCCGGTCCGAAGGCACCTGGTCGAGCCACTCGAAGTCGGTCACCGACGAGCCGATGTTCGTCCGGTTCGGCGCCTGGGCGTACAGCTTTTCGCGCAGCTCGACGACCTCGGGGTAGTCGACGTCGTACCAGTGCACGGTCGGCGCCGGGGCCAGGCGCTCGAACCGCGTGTCCATGCCGCAGCCCAGGTGCAGCACGATCGCGTCCGGGTGTTCGCGCAGGTACTCGGCGGCCCAGTCGTCGATCGGCTTCGCCCGCAGGACGACCGACACCGCCCGGTCGCGGGAGATGCCGATCTTGGTGAAGTCGTAGTCGATCTGGCGGACGGCGTCGTCCGCCGCCTTGTCGCCGAGGATCGGGTCGGCGCTGCGGTAGTCGAGCGCGCGGCCGTACAGCGTGGCCAGGTTGGTGGCTTTCTCTTCGGTGAAGTGGACCTTCTCCATCACGACCCCCAAAAGTTTCACAATGTTGTGAAAATTCTAGCGCGTTTCGGGGTGCGCGGCGAAGTCGTGGGCGTAAGTTTTGGCGTCGACCAGGTGCTTGAGGGTCAGCTCACGGGCCGCGCCCGGATCGGACCGGCGGATGGCGTCGAGGATGGCCCGGTGGTCGTCGACGGCCTTGCGGATCTGCCCGGGCAGCCGCAGCGCGGCCCGGCGCTCCTCGCCGACCAGGGCGAGGACCGACCGCAGCAGCCCGGCGACGTCGTCGTTGCCCGCGTTCTGCGCGATCACCCGGTGGAACTCGGCGTCGGTGGCGATGACGCGCAGCATGTCCCCGTCCTCGGCGGCTCGCGCCATCTCCGCGACGTTGTCCTCGAGCCGGCTCAGGACTTTGGGGGGCGCATGCCCCGCCAGCCGGCCGGCCAGGGTCGGCTCGACCGTCGCGCGCAGGTCGAACAGCTTCTCGACGAGCTGGTCGTGCTCGGTGAACCAGGTCCGCAGCGGCTGGTCCTGATGTTCGCGGACGTAGGTGCCGGAGCCGGCGCGGATCTGCACGTAACCGATGGAGGCCAGGACGCGCAACGCCTGCCGCAGCGACCCCCGGCTGATGCCGAGCTCCTCGCACAGCACGCGTTCGGCGGGCAGCCTGCTCCCCGGTGCCAGCTCGCCGGAGTCGATCAGCAACCGCAGGCGGTCGACGGTCGCGCTCCAGACCTGCTCACTGTCCACGGGCTCATCCTCTCAGCTCGCGGAACTGTCGGGGGTGGCTGCCATGATCGTGGACGTGGAGATCTTGGCGGCGTGGGTACGGGGCTGGGCGGTGTCGCGAGCGGCACCACCGCCGATCGACGAGCCGGACGGCCACCGCGTCGACGTGGGGTTGCCCGGGCACCGGGTGCGTTATCTGCTGCGGACGCCGTCGACGGTGGCCCGGCGGGCCCGCACGGTCGCGGCACCTGGCACGTGGCTCAAGACGTGCGGCGCACGCGACGCCGTCCTGGCGGGTCTCACCCCGGCGTGGCAGGCGGGAGAGACGGAGTACCTGATGGCCTTCGACGGCGCCCTTCCCGAGGCCGAGGTCCCGGCGCCGTACTCGGTGGCGGTGACCGGCGACGGGCCGGTGTGGGAGGTGGCCGTGTCTTCCGGCGGAGTCCCGGCGGCGCGCGGCTCGGTCGCGGTCGCCTCGGGCGTCGCGGTGTTCGACCGGATCGTCACCGAGCCGGACCACCGGCGCCGCGGGCTCGGCCGGGTGGTGATGCACCAGCTGGGCGTCGCGGCCGGGGCGCGGTCGAGCGTGCTGCTGGCCTCGGCGGCGGGCCGAGGGCTCTACGGCTCGCTCGGCTGGCGCGTGGTGTCCGACGTCGTCCCCGCCCACGTACCCGAAGGAGAACCGGCGTGACAGCGCGGTTCAAGGACCTCGCCCGCGGAGAAGGGGCCGCTGGGAGCCACGCTGCTTCGCGAACGCGGTGGCGACATCGAGTGGGATCTGCCGGCTGATCCGGAGGGCAACGAGTTCTGCGTCTTCGCGCCGCGGTGAGTGTCTGACCAGACACATCTGCGTCGCGGGACCGCCCCACGATGCTTAGGCTCCAAACGTGAATGCTTCATGACGTGGTGGCACGCGGTGATCATCGTGATCGCCGGGATCTGGGCGGGCACCATCAACGCCGTGGTCGGTTCGGGGACCCTCGTGACGTTCCCCGTGCTGGTCGCGCTGGGCTATCCGCCGGTGACGGCGACGACGTCCAACGCCATCGGCCTGGCGCCGGGCACCGTCAGCGGCGCGTGGGGCTACCGGCACGAACTCAAGGGCTACTGGCGGCAGATCGCGAAGTTCGCCGCCGCGTCCTTCCTCGGGGCCATCGGCGGCACCATCCTGCTGCTTTCCCTGCCGAAGGACGCCTTCGAAGCCGTTGTCCCCGTGCTGGTCGCGCTGGCCGTGATCCTCGTGATCGTCCAGCCCAAGGTGTCGAGGTGGGTCGCGAAGCGCCGCGAAGAGAACGGCGAAGAGCACAAAGCCGGGCCGCTGCTGATGTTCTTCATCTTCCTCATCGGCATCTACGGCGGGTACTTCACCGCCGCGCAGGGCGTGATGCTGATGGCCGTGATGGGGATGCTGCTGTCGGAGCCGCTGCAGAAGCTCAACGGCGTGAAGAACGTCCTCGCCGCCGTCGTGAACGTCGTCGCCGGGGTGATCTACGCGTTCGTCGCGCCGATCAGCTGGCCCGTCGTGCTGTGGCTGGCCGTCGGCTCCACCGCCGGCGGCTTTCTCGGCGCGAAGATCGGCCGGAGGCTGCCGCCGGCGGTGTTGCGCGGCGTGATCGTGGTGATCGGCGTCGCCGCCGTGATCCAGCTGGTGGTCAAGCAGTTCAGCGGGTGAAGTCCCGTGCCGCGGCCAGGAAGAGGTCGTTCTCTTCGCGGGTCCCGATGGTCACGCGCACGCCGTCGCCGGCGAACGGGCGCACCACCAGCTTGCGGTCCAGCGCGTGCTCGGCGAACGGCACCGCCTGGTCACCCAGCGGCAGCCAGACGAAGTTCGCCTGCGTGTCGGGCACCCGGTAACCCGCTTCCAGCAGCGCGTCCCGCACCCGCCCGCGTTCGGCGACGATCTCCTGGCAGCGCTCCAGGAGCTCGTCCGCCGCGTCGAGCGACGCCATCGCGGCGACCTGGGCCAGCATGTTCACCGAGAAGGCGACGTACACCTGGCGAAGCGCGTCCGCGATCGGTTCCGGCGCGACCGCGTAACCGACGCGAAGGCCCGCGAGGCCGTACGCCTTCGAGAACGTGCGAAGCACCATGACGTTCGACCGCGTGCGGGTGTACTCGACGCCGTCGGGCACCTCGGGGTCGGTGACGAACTCCTTGTACGCCTCGTCCAGCACGACGAGCACGTGCTCGGGAACGGCGGCCATGAACCGCTCCAGCTCGGCGCGGCGCACCGCCGTCCCGGTCGGGTTGTTGGGGTTGCAGACGAAGACCACGCGCGTCCGGTCGGTGATCGCCGCGAGCATCGCGTCGAGGTCGAGCTCCTGGCCGTCGGTGATCGGGACCTTCACCGGAACGGCGTTCGCGACCTGCGTGACGATCGGGTAAGCCTCGAACGAGCGCCAGCCGAAGATGACCTCGTCGCCGGGGGCGCACACGGCCTGGATCGTCTGCTGGCACAGCGATACCGAGCCACAGCCGATCGCGACCCGCGCCACCGGCACGTCCAGCTCGCGCGCCAGCCGCTCACGCAGCACCTGCGAACCGGTGTCCGGGTAACGGTTGATGGAGGCCGCGGCCTCGGCGATCGCTCGCGTGACGCTCGGCAGCGCGCCACCGGGCACCTCGTTGCTCGCCAGCTTGATCGCACCTTCGATCGTCCGGCCGGGGACGTATTTTGGCAACGATTCGAGATCGGCACGCGGGGACACGGACGGCATCTTCGGCGCTCCTGGAAATCGACGGGACGACCCGGTCACCGTATCTTTTCCGCCCACCGCGCCGCGACTCCCTTCAGGCGGTATGTGAGCGGGTGACCTGCGACACTGGGTTCCTCCCGTTCATCTGGAAGTGATTGAGTGACGCAATGACGTCGACCAGCTCCCTGGACTACCAGCGCACCGACGGCCGAGCCCTGCGCCTGACCTTCTCGGAACCCGAAGGCGCGCTTCGCGGCGGCTTGGTGGTCCTGCACGAGGCGGACGGCGTCACCGACGGCGTGAAACTGCTGCTCGCCAGTCTCGCCACGGAAGGCTGGCTGACCGTCACCCCGCACCTCGAAAACGAGCGCCTCACGCAGCAGGACCTGCTCGACGCGACGGACCTGACCCTCGCCTGGCTCGTCGAGCGCGGCGTCGAGGCCGACCTGCTCGGCGTGATGGGCTTCGACCTCGGCGGCACCGCGGCGCTCGTCGTCGCCTCGCACCGCAAGCTCGGCGCGGCCGTCAGCGTCGGCGGCCAGCAGGCCGCCGAACTGCCCGCGCTGGTCGAGATCGCCGGGCGGCTCACCAGCCCGTGGCTCGGCATGTACGGCGACGCCGGCGACGAGGCGGGCGGCGCCGACGTCGAGCGGCTGCGTGACGCCGCGGCGTCGGCGAAGGTCGCCACGAACGTCGTCCACTACCCGGGCGCGAACCACCGCTTCGACGCCGACCCCGGCGCGGCCGCGGAGGCCTGGCAGCGCACCCTCAACTGGTTCGACGCGCACCTCCGGTAGATGTGGGCGACCACCACCTCCCTGGCGGGTTCCGTGTGGGTTTCGACCAGGTGACTTCCTGATCCCAAGGATTAGGCTCGGAGCGTGACGCACACCGCCGACGCTCCCGAAGTCCTCTGGCGCCCTGAGCCGGGCCACGTTGCCGACACCAAGATCGAAGCCTTCCGCCAGTGGCTGCGCGCCGAGCGCGGCGTCGAGGTGGACGACTACCGCTCGCTCTGGGAGTTCTCGGTCGAACGCGGCCCGGACTTCTGGGCGGCGGTCGCGGACTTCCTCGGCGTCCGCTGGCACGACCAGCCGGGGGCGGTGCTCTCGGGCGAGATGCCGAACGCCGTCTGGTTCGAGGGCGGCACGCTGAACTACGCCGAGCACGCGCTCACCCCCGGCGTCGCGGGCGCCGCGAAGGGCGACGACGAGACGGCGGTGATCTTCCACCGCGAAGACGGCTTCGCGAACCACCTGACGTACGGCGAGCTTCGCGCGCAGGTCGCCGCGGCCCGGGCGGCGTTCCTCGAACTGGGCGTCGGCAAGGGCGACCGCGTCGTCGCGCTGGCGCCGAACTGCCCGCAGACGCTCGTCGCGTTCCTCGCCGCGGCGAGCATCGGCGCGGTCTGGTCGTCGTGCTCGCCGGACTTCGGCGTCCGCGCGGTCGCGGACCGCTTCGTGCAGATCGAGCCGAAGGTGCTCTTCGCGGTCAACGCCTACGCGTACAACGGCCGCCAGTTCGACATCCGGACGACGGTCGCCGACCTCCAGCGGAAGCTGCCGTCGCTGGCCGCGACCGTCCTCGTCGAATACGTCGGCGAAGGCCGGATGGAGGGCGCGCTCGACTGGGCCGAGCTGCTCGCGAAGCACGACGGCGCGCCGCTGCTGTTCGAGCCGGTCGAGTTCGCGCACCCGTTGTGGGTGCTCTACTCGTCCGGCACCACGGGCCTGCCGAAGGGCATCGTGCACGGCCACGGCGGCATCACGCTGGAGCACCTCAAGGCCCTCGCGCTGCAGACCGACCTCGGGCCCGGCGACCGGTTCTTCTGGTTCAGCACCACCGGCTGGATGATGTGGAACTTCCTCATCTCCGGCCTGCTGGTCGGCACGACGATCGTGCTCTACGACGGCAGCCCGGGGTACCCGGACCTGAACGCGCTCTGGCACCTGGCCGAGCAGCACCGCGTCACCTACTTCGGCACGTCGGCGCCGTTCATCCAGAGCTGCCTCAAGGCGGGCATCAAGCCCGCCGAGCGCTACGACCTGACCGGGCTGCGCGCGCTGGGCTCGACCGGCGCGCCGCTGAGCGTCGAGGGCTTCCGGTGGATCGTGAACGAGATCGGCGAGAACGTGCAGATCTGCTCGGTCTCCGGCGGCACCGACCTGTGCGCGGCGTTCGTCGCGTCGGCGCCCGACGTGCCGGTCTGGCTGGGGGAGCTGTCCTGCCCGGCGCTGGGCGCGGCGGTCAACGCGTTCGACGAAGCCGGCAACGCCGTCGTCGAGCAGGTCGGCGAACTGGTGATCACCAAGCCGATGCCGTCGATGCCGGTGTTCTTCTGGAACGACCCCGACGGCTCGCGCCTGCGCGAGGCGTACTTCGAGATGTACCCGGGACTGTGGCGCCACGGCGACTGGATCCGGCTCACCGGCCGCGGTTCGGCGGTGATCTACGGCCGCAGCGACTCGACGCTCAACCGCGGCGGCGTCCGGATGGGCACGGCGGAGTTCTACCGGGTCGTCGAGGGCTACGACGAGATCGCGGACTCCCTGGTCGTGGACACCTCGGCGGCCGGGAACGAGGACGGTCAGCTGATCTGCTTCGTCGTGCTCGCGGACGGCGTCAAGCTCGAAGACATCGAACCCGCGCTGAAGAAGGAACTCCGCAGCGCACTGTCACCGCGCCATGTACCCGATCGGTTTGTCGTGGTTTCCGAGATACCTCGTACCTTGAACGGTAAGAAGTGTGAGGTACCGGTGAAGAAGATCCTCGCCGGTGTGGCTCCTGATCGGGCCGTCAGCCGCGACGCGCTGGCCAACCCGGCGGCCTTGACGCCGTTCGTGGAGCTCGCCGGGGGGTAGATGGGGGAAACATGATCGTTCACAACGGGTTGCCCAGGTGGTGACGGGGACCAGAGCGCAGTCCACCTGGCGGGTGGCGGGAGCCACGTCCGTGGGGGTGATCACCTGGGTGACCCGGTTGGCCGGGCTGATGACGCTGGTTTCGGTCCTGGTCCCGGCCGGTCGCCGGAACCTGCGCGGGCACCTGTCGGAATGGCTGGAGCTGCCGCAGGAGGCGACGGTGGCCGCGGCGACCGTCGCGCTGGTCACCGGGGTGCTGCTGGTGTTGCTCGCCGCCGGGCTGCGCCGCCGCAAGCGGCGGGCCTGGCAGCTGGCGATCGGCGCGACGGTGCTGCTCACGGTGTCGCACATCGGCCTGAAGCACGTCTTCGGCGCCGGCCTGGTGTCGGTGGTGCTGCTGGTGGGCCTGATCGCGAACCGGCGGTACTTCGTCGCGAAGCCGGACCCGGTGGTCGGACGCTGGCGCGCGGTGCGGGTGTTCGTCCAGCTGGCGCTGGCCGGGTTCGTGATCAACCTCATCCTGCTGTCGGCGGCGTCGCGGGCGGTGCTGGCGCCGATGAGCTTTCCGGACCGGATGGCGGAGTCGGCGCTGGCGCTGGTCGGCGTCAGCGGGCCCGCCACGTTCCGCGGCGTGTGGCTGGAGGACCTGACAGCGGCTGTCGGCCTGCTGTTCGGCCTCGCCGCGGTGCTCGTGTCGGCGTATTTCCTGCTGCGCTCGGCCGAGCCGGCGCCGCGCCTGACCGACGAGGAGGTCGCCGGGCTACGCCGGCTGCTGGAGGAGCACGGCGAGCGGGACTCGCTCGGCTACTTCGCGTTGCGGCAGGACAAGTTCGTCGTGTTCTCCCGGACCGGCAAGGCCGCGGTCACCTACCGCGTGATCGCCGGCGTGGCGCTGTGCTCGGCCGACCCGCTGGGCGACCACGAGGCGTGGCCGGGCGCGATCGAGGAGTACCTGGAGGTCTGCCGCACGGGCGGCTGGATCCCGGCGGCGATGGGCGTCTCCGAGCTCGGCGCGACGGTCTGGGCCCGGTTCGGCCTGGAGGTCCTGGAGATCGGCGACGAAGCCGTCGTCGACGCCGACGGGTTCACCCTGGAGGGCCGGGTGATGCGCGGCGTCCGTCAGGCCGCGGCCCGCACGAAGCGCGCGGGCTACAAGGTCCTGGTGCGGCGGGCGGAGGACCTGCGCGAGGGGGAGCTGGGCGAGCTGGCGACGCTGGCGGCCAACTGGCGCGACACAGACACCGAGCGCGGCTTCTCGATGGCACTGGGCCGCCTGGGCGACCGGGGCTCGGTCCTGGTCACGGCCGAGCAGGGCGGCCGCGTCCGCGGCGTGCTGCAGTTCGTGCCATGGGGCACGACAGGCCTCTCGCTGGACGTCATGCGCCGCGACCGCACGGCCGACAACGGCGTCAACGAGCTGATGATCTCGGAACTCCTGCTGGCGGCGCGTCGCTACGGCGTCGAGCAGGTGTCTTTGAACTTCGCCGCGTTCCGCGCCCTGATGGAACAGGGACAGCGCATCGGCGCGGGCCCGGTCGCCCGCATGTCGGCGAAGGTGCTGCACTTCTTTTCCCGGTGGATCCAGATCGAGACGCTCTACCGGTTCAACGCGAAGTTCCAGCCCCGCTGGGTACCCCGCTACCTGGTGTACCCGGGCGTGCGCGAACTCCCGCGGGTCGGCATAGCGACATTCGAGGCCGAAGGCCTGGGAGGCCGCTCTCCGCGCCTGCTCAGACTGCTGCGCCGGGCGTGAGGGGGGTGCTGTCGAAGGGGGTTCGAGGGGTGTGTAACCTATCTGAGCAGTGGTCGTTGGGCCCAGGAGGCTTCGCCTAGTCTGGTCTATGGCGCCGCACTGCTAATGCGGTTGGGGGTAACCCCCCCTCCCGGGTTCAAATCCCGGAGCCTCCGCTGGTACCCGGTTCGCCGGGTGCTAGGTTAGAGAACAACTGAACACGCGCCCGTAGCTCAGCTGGATAGAGCATCTGACTACGGATCAGAAGGTCAGGGGTTCGAATCCCTTCGGGCGCACGTCTGGTTGAGACGGCAATACGAGAAGCCCCCTGGTGACAGGGGGCTTCTCGCTGTTTCGGCCCGGTGCTCGGATCAGACGCTGACCGTGATCTTGGCCGTGTACCCGGTGGTGAGATCGCCGGTGACAGTGGGCATCTGACGGCTGTAGCCGTCGCGGAAGACCATGTCGTTGCTGAGGCTGATCCTTCGGTAGTTCGCGAGGCTGGTCGAATACGCCGAGGTGGCGTAGACGGTCGCGCAGTTCGCCGCGGGCAGCGCGAGCTGCGACGTCAGCCGCGGGGTGGAGCTCGCCGTCGCTTGGGCGAGGGTGTTGTAGACCTCGAAGTGGGCGTGGGGCCAGCGACCGGGGTAACAGCCGGGGAAAACGGCCTGGAAAGCGAGCGTGCCGGTGCTGTCGGCGACCTGGACGCCACGAAGGTAGTTCTGGTTCAGCTTGCCGGCGGAGTACAGGGTGTAGGCGCCGTCCTTGTCGCATTGCCAGATGTAGAGAGCGGCGCCGGCCAGCGGAGCGCAGCTGGTGGCGTCGAGGAGGGTGATCTCGTAACGCAGGGGGACGCCGGTGGCGACCCCGGTGAAGCTGCCGAAGCTCGACCGGATGTCGCTGCGGACGACGCCGCTCTGGGTCAGGATGTCGGGGCCGTTGCTGCCGTCGGCCGGGTACGGGCCTCCGATCTCCGTGGGAACCTTGCCGACACAGGCTTCCACGGCCGCGGTCGCGGCCTGGGCGCCGCCGGCGGTGATGGCCGCGACGGCCCCGCCGGCGACGAGTCCCGCCGCGCCGAGGAGCTTGAGGGCGCCCCGGCGGCTGTAAAACGTTTCCATGTCCGCGGCGAGGCCGCGGTCGAAGATGTCCGGATCGTGGTCGTGATTGTGGTGGTCTGTCATCAACGTCTCCGATGTCCGGTAACGGGAGTACAGATTCGAACGGCCACCTGGGTGCAAGCTGGGAATAAGGTAACGTTTTAATATCGCGACGATTATTTGTCGGTTTTTGAGTTGGCGCTGTGGTGTAAGAACTATTCAATTCCCGCAAATGGCTCGCAACGAAAGTCGGGTTGCGTCACATTTCTTGGCTGATCCCGAATCGTCGGCCGCGCCGTGCGGCGGCGTCGTGGCGAACCTGACCCGGCTGCGGTGCGTAACTGGACTGGACCACTTCGCGCGCAACGCCGATCACGGGTTTCGGCTGTTCGGCCGGATCCTCAGCTGTAGTCACCGCTCTCGAGACGCCGTTCGGCCTCGGCGCGCACGGTGTCCTGGTCGAACTGCCCCGCGTCCCACAGTGCCGACCGGACCGTGCCGCGGGTGCGGTAGCGCCGCATGATCTTCACGTGCGGCCGCAGGCCTACCCAGCGGCGCAGGGCGGCCCGGTTCGTCCACACCGCCAGTGACCCCGCTCGCCGGCGGACGGGATCCGCCCACAGGTAGAGCCCCACCGCGCCGGAGAGGCCGTACCAGCCCAGGCTCAACCGCGTTCCCGCCCAGGCGATGCCGGGAAGTGAGCGCAGCGAGTGCATCCGGTAGTCGGTCAGGGTCACGACCACCGGTCCGGTGGTGCGGTGCTCGGGTCCCGGCTGCCAGCGGAACCAGAACCGGGTGGGGCGTGCGGAGAAGCTCATGCCGGAAACGTAGAGGGACGATCGGCCCGGCAGAAGAGCCAAAACCGGATGACTTGCGGTGATCCAATCCGGACCGGAGGCTGCTTTGCGTCACTGGACTGGACCAGTCTGACCCTTGGACCGAGGACTGGTCTTGACCAATCGGCACTCTCCGTGGTGACACTTCCCTAATTGGTCTGGACCATATACCGTTTCCCCAACGGCACAAAACCATCGGCCTGGTCCCGCCGGCGGTGTCGCTGCCCGCCGTCCTGCACCTGGCTCAAAGGAGAGCAATGTCCAGAAAGAGATGGCACCTCCTCGGTCTGTTCACCGCGGCCGGCGCGATCGCGGTCGGTCTCGTCACCGTGCCGGCCAGCGCCGCCGGTGGCGTCAGCGCCGCGTTCAGCAAGGGCTCCGACTGGGGCACCGGCTACGAAGGCAAGTACACGATCAACAACGGCTCCGGCGCGACGCTGCCGAGCTGGACGGTCGAGTTCGACCTCCCGTCCGGCGCGAAGATCGCGTCCCTTTGGGACGGTAGCTACACCGCCGCCGGCCAGCACGTCACCGTCAAGAACACCTGGAACGGCAACGTCGCCAACGGCGGCAGCGCCAACTTCGGCTTCAACGTAGCCTACTCCGGCACCTACGCCGCTCCTTCGAACTGCAAGCTGAACGGCGGCTCCTGCGACGCCGGTGGCGGCACCCCGACCACCACGCCGACGACCCCGACGCAGCCGACGACGACCCCGACCACGCCCACCACCCCGACGACCACCACGCCGCCCCCGCCGGGCGGCCTGAAGAACGTCGGCTACTTCGTGCAGTGGGGCGTCTACGGCCGCAACTACCACGTCAAGAACATCGAAACCTCGGGCTCGGCGAGCAAGCTGACCCACATCAACTACGCGTTCGGCAACGTCAAGAACGGCCAGTGCACGGCGAACGACGACCCGTACGCCGACTACCAGAAGACCTACGACGCCGCGGGCAGCGTCGACGGCGTCGCCGACACCTGGGACCAGCCGGTGGCCGGCAACTTCAACCAGCTGCGGAAGCTGAAGAAGCTGCACCCCGGCCTGAAGGTGATCTGGTCGTTCGGCGGCTGGACCTACTCCGGCGGCTTCGGCCAGGCCGCGCAGAACGCCGCCGCGTTCGCGCAGTCCTGCTACAACCTGCTCAAGGACCCGCGCTGGGCGGACATCTGGGACGGCATCGACATCGACTGGGAGTACCCCAACGCGTGTGGCCTGTCCTGTGACACCAGCGGCGCCGCGGCCTACAAGAACCTGATGTCCGCGCTGCGGGCCAAGTTCGGCTCGTCGTTCCTGGTCACCTCGGCCATCTCCGCCGACGGCAGCAGCGGCGGCAAGCTCGACGTCGCCGACTACGCCGGCGCCGCGCCGTACGTCGACTGGTTCAACGTGATGACCTACGACTACTTCGGCGCCTGGGCCGCGCAGGGCCCGACCGCCCCGCACTCGCCGCTGACCAGCTTCGCCGGCATTCCCACGCAGGGCTTCTACTCCGACGCGGCGATCCAGAAGCTCAAGAGCAAGGGCGTCCCGGCGCACAAGCTGCTGCTGGGCATCGGGTTCTACGGCCGCGGCTGGACCGGCGTCACGCAGAGCACGCCGGGCGGCACCGCGACCGGCCCGGCGCCCGGCACCTACGAGCAGGGCATCGAGGACTACAAGGTCCTCAAGAACACCTGCCCGTCGACCGGCACGATCGCCGGCACCGCCTACGCCAAGTGCGGCAGCAACTGGTGGAGCTACGACACCCCGTCGACCATCGGCGGCAAGATGTCCTACGCCAAGACCCAGGGTCTCGGTGGCGCCTTCTTCTGGGAGCTGACCGGCGACACGAGCAACGGCGAGCTCATCTCCGCCATGCGCACCGGACTGTCCCGAAAGGAGTGACCATGAAACGCAGCTGGGTTTCGGCACTGGGCTTGGCCACGGCGGCCGCCGCCATCGGCGCGGTGCTCGTGATCGCTCCGGCGAGCGCGGCGGGCGGTGTCTCCGCGACCTTCACCAAGGGCGCCGACTGGGGCACCGGGTACGAGGGCAAGTACACGATCGCCAACGGCTCCGGCTCGACGTTGCCGAGCTGGACGGTGGAGTTCGACCTGCCGTCGGGCGCGAAGATCTCGTCGCTGTGGGACGGCAGCTACACCGCGTCCGGCCAGCACGTCACGGTGAAGAACACGTGGAACGGCAACGTCGGCAACGGCGGTAGCGCGAGCTTCGGGTTCAACGTGGCGTACTCGGGCGGCTATGTCGCGCCGTCGAACTGCAAGCTCAACGGCGGTTCGTGTTCGGCAGGGGGCACCACCCCGACCACCACGCCGACGACTCCGACGACCCCGACCACGCCGCCGCCACCCGGCGGCCGGGGCGCGCCGTACCTGTACCTGGGCTGGGGCAACCCGCCGAGCCCGCAGACGGTGATGAGCGCGACCGGGATCAAGTGGTTCACCATGGCGTTCGTCAACGCCGCCGGTGGCTGCAGCCCGGCGTGGGACAGCAGCCGTCCGCTGCAGGGCAGTGCCGACGCGAACGCGATCGCGCAGATCAAGGCGGCGGGCGGGCAGATCGTCCCGTCGTTCGGCGGCTGGAGCGGCAACAAGCTCGGCCCGAACTGCGCGACGCCGGAAGCGCTGGCCGGCGCCTACCAGCAGGTGATCAACGCGTACGGCCTCAAAGCGATCGACATCGACATCGAGAACTCCGACGAGTTCGAGAACGCGACGGTGCAGGACCGCATCCTGAACGCGTTGAAGATCGTGAAGCAGAACAACCCGGGTGTCCAGACCATCCTCACCTTCGGCACGGCGACGACCGGCCCCAACTACTGGGGCGGGCGGCTCATCGACCAGGCGAAGGCACTGAACGCCGGAGTGGACGTCTTCACGATCATGCCGTTCGACTTCGGCGGCGGCGCGGACATGTACGCCAGCACGGTGAGCGCGGCGAACGGCTTGCGCGACAAGCTGAAGTCGACGTTCGGCTGGAGCGACGCCACGGCGTACTCGCACCTGGGCATCTCGGGCATGAACGGCCTGTCCGACCAGCAGGAGCTGACGAGCGTGTCGACGTGGACCCAGATCACGAACTGGGCCAAGTCGAACAAGCTCGCCCGGCTGGCGTTCTGGTCGGTCAACCGCGACCGCGGCTGCCCCGGCGGCGGCGTGCAGTCCACGTGCAGTGGCATCGCGCAGAACGACTGGGATTTCACGAAGGTGACGGCGGGCTTCTGACGCTGCCCTGACCGAAGGCCTCCTTGCCGGCTCCCCGGGCCGGCGAGGAGGCCTTCGCCGTGTTCAGAGCGTCTTGACGGCGTCCCCGATCGCTTCGTCGAGGATCGACAGACCGAGCGAGATCTCCTCTTCGGACGCCGTCAGCGGCGGGGCGATCCGGAACACCCCGCCCATCCCGGGCAGCTGCACGATGTTCATGTGCAGGCCCAGCTCCAGGCAGCGCCGCGTGACGCGCGCGCCCAGTTCGTCCGAGCTGCGCTTGGTTTCGCGGTCCACGACCAGTTCCAGCCCGGCCAGCAGGCCGCGGCCGCGGATGTCGCCGACCACCTCGTGCCGCTGGGCGATCTGCTGGAGGCCGTGCCGGAGCAGGCCGCCGAGCTGGAGCGCGCGCTCGTCGAGCCGGTCGCGGACGAGCACGTCGAGGACCGTGTTGCCGACCGCCGCCGGCAGCGGGTCCGCCACGTGCGTGGTGAAGAACAGGAACCCGCGCTCGTGCGCCTCCTGCTCGATCTCGGCGCTGGTGAGCACCGCGGCCAGCGGCAGCCCGGCGCCCAGGGTCTTGGACAGCGTCAGGATGTCGGGGACGACGCCGTCGCGCTCGAACGCGTACCAGTCGCCGGTGCGGCAGAGCCCGGTCTGCGCCTCGTCGAGGATCAGCAGCATGCCGCGTTCCCGGCACTTCTCCCGCAGCGCGGCGAAGTAGCCGGGCGGCGGCTCGATGATGCCGCCGGAGCTGAGGATCGGCTCGACGAGGCACGCGGCCAGGCTCCCGACCGACTGCGCGTCGATCAGGTCGAAACCGAAGTCGAGCTGGCGGCGCCAGTCGAGGCCGCCGTCGGCGTCGGTGAAGTCCGGCCGGTAGGAGTTGGGCGCCGGGATGGCGAAGTTGCCCGGC
The DNA here is from genome assembly GCF_040682715.1 of Amycolatopsis sp. NPDC051128. Classification (NCBI taxonomy): domain Bacteria; kingdom Bacillati; phylum Actinomycetota; class Actinomycetes; order Pseudonocardiales; family Pseudonocardiaceae; genus Amycolatopsis; species Amycolatopsis sp. NPDC051128. Next base: position 57,100 of record NZ_JBFBBN010000059.1, read on the forward strand.
GCCGCGGGCCCGTACCCGCGACGGCCGGCGCTGTAGGTCGCGCTCGCCGCGGCGTGCGTCATGCCGTGCCACGACCGGGCGAACGAGACGATCTCGTGCTTGCCGGTGACGAGCTTGGCCATCCGGATGGCGGCCTCGTTCGACTCGGCGCCGGTGGTCAGCAGCAACGCCTTCTCCAGCGGCGCCGGGAGCGTTTCGGCGAGGCGCCGCGCGAGGTCGACGACCGGGCGGCTCAGCATGCCGCTGAACAGGTGGTCGAGCTTCGCGGCCTGCCGCTGGACGGTCGCGACGATCTCCGGGTGCGAGTGCCCGAGGATCGCGCTCATCTGGCCGGAGGTGAAGTCGAGGATCCGGCGGCCGTCCTCGGTGAAGACGAAGCTGCCTTCGGCGTGGTCGATGATCTCGCGGGTGAACTCGCCGGCGCCGGCGTAGCGCACGAGGTGCCGGTCGGCGTCGGCCCAGAAGGTCTCGGACGTGGACAGTTCGGAGGTCGGAGCAGCCATGCCTCGACGGTAAGGCCGCATCGAGCGACACGTCCATCTCACGATTCCGGCTTTCTTGTTCGGTTTTACCGGACAACAATGGCGGGATGCTGAACCCGTGGCGCCTGCGGCTGCTGAGCCGGCTCGACACTCTGGGCACGGTCCGCGCGGTCGCGCAGGACGCCAACCTGAGCGCGTCGAGCGTGTCGCAGCAGCTCGCGGTCCTGGAAGCGGAAACCCGCACCCAGCTGCTGGAACGCACGGGGCGTCGAGTCCGGCTGACCCCGGCGGGGCTGATCCTGGCGCGGCGGGCGCGGGCGATCCTCGACCACATGGACACGGTCGAGGCGGAGCTGCGCAGCCTCGGCGAAGAGCCGGTCGGCCTGGTGCGGCTGGGCGCGTTCCAGAGCGCGATCCACACCCTGGCGGTGCCGGCGGTGACCCGGCTCGCGGCGGCGTACCCGCACCTGGACGTCGAACTGCTGGAGCTGGAACCCCACGAGAGCATCCCGGCCCTGCGCGGCGGCGACGCGGACGTGATCATCACGACCACCGACTTCGTCGAGCTGCCCCTGGGCCCGGACCTCGACATCGTCCCGCTGGCGACCGACCCGATCGTGCTGGTGACCGCCGGCGACTCCCCCCGAGGTCCGGCGGTGCTGTCGGCGTACGCGGACGAGCCGTGGGCGCTGGACATGCCGCAGTCGTACATGGCGAACCTGACGCTGCGCCTGTGCCGCGAGTCGGGGTTCGAGCCGCGGGTGGTGTGCCGGTTCAGCAACTACCTGATGACGCTGCAGCACGTCGAGGCCGGGCTGTCGATCGCGCTGCTGCCCGGGCTGGCGGTGGATCGCCGGTACCGGGTGGCGACGCGCGAGCTGGCGAGCCCGGTGAACCGCACGATCGCGGCGGTGGTGCGCCGGGGAACACCACTGCGCGCGGGGGTGAACGTGGTCCTCGACGCGCTGAGGCAGCCGCCGGACCTCCCGGACCTCCCGGACCTGGCGGAATGGGCCGGGTAACGAGCGTCAGACTTCGGTCGGCTCACGGATCGGCAGTTCAGGGCTGGCGCCCCAGGCCAGTTCCGTCACCACGCGGGCCGCGGCCGGGATGGCGGCCTCGACCGCGGGGGACAGCCCGATCCCGCCGTCGACGCACGCCGGTTCGCAGCCAAGCACCAGTACCCGGCCCGCGTCGCCGCCCAGGAGGCGGAGCAGCCGGAAAATCGCGTCGCCGTGCAGGTCGTGGGTGTCGGTCGCCGAGGTCAGGGACAGCGTGCCCGGTGACCGGCCGTGCGGGGTCGCGTCCAGCAGGATCGTCGTGTCGTAGCCGCCGGTCAGGTCGTCCGCCAGGTGGACCGCCGCGATGTCGTAGTCGGCTATCTGCACCCAAGGTGGCAGGCCGGTCCGGTCCAGTTCCCTGATGACTTCGACGCCGAAGCCATCGTCGCCGAGGAAGACGTTGCCGATGCCCGCGACCAGGACTCGTGGCCTCATTGCGCGACCTCCAAGGGGTACGCTTCCAGGCTAGAACTGTGAATTGGATCACACAATAGTCGGCGCCACCCGGACCCCAGCAAGATGGCTAGTGACATGCAGGGCTTCGCCCTGCGCCGGGGGCTTCGCCACCCGGACCCCCGCAAGATGGTTAGTGCTGGTGTTCCCGCTCGTCCTGCGCGGTTTCCGCGCGGGCCAGCCACAGCTCGGCCTCGTGGGCGGCACCCCGCGACCGCAGCATGCGCGCCAGGCTGAGCATGCCCTGGACGTCGCCGGTCTCGGCGGCGCGGCGGAACCACTGCTCGGCCTCGGCGAAGTCCTCCCGGTGCTCGGCGAGGTGGCCGAGGTTGGTGAGCGCCGGGACGCTGCCGTGCTCGGCGGCCTTGCGGTACCAGGCCGCGGCTTCGCCCTCGTCGCCGCGGTTGCGGGCCAGCACGCCGAGGTTGGTCATCGCCGACGAGTCGCCGCGCTCGGCGGCGTCGAGGTACCAGCTCTCGGCCTCTTCGAGGTCGCCACGGCGGTGCAGCAGCAGCGCCAGCCGGACGATCGCTTCGACGTGGCCGCCGATCGCGCCCTGGCGGTACCACGACTCGGCGTCACCCGGCTTGCCGAGCCGCTCCGCCTGCCTGCCGAGCCGGCAGGTGGCGGCGAGGTCGCCGGCCGTCACGGCGGACCGCCACCAGCGGGCGGCTTCCGCGGTCTGGCCGCGGTCGCGGAGCACCGTGCCCAGGTCGATCATCGCCTCGGTGAGGCCGGCCTCGGCGGCCTGCCGCAGCCACGGCTCGGCCTCTTCGCCCCGCCCGCGTTCCCGGAGCAGGCGCCCGAGCGCGGCGATCGAGGGCAGGTCGCCGGTGCGGGCCGCCTCGGCGTACCAGTGCTCGGCGTCCTCGCGCTTCCCGCGCCGCTCGTAGGACTTCGCCAGGTTCAGCATCCCGTGCGGCTCGCCGGCCAGCGCCGCCTCGTGGTACCAGCGCTCGGCCTCGTCCTGCGCGCCGCGCTCGGCGAGCAGGTGCGCCAGCGAGGTCATCGAGACGCGGTCGCCACCATTGGCGGCCTTGCGGAACCACGATTCGGCCTCGGCGAGGTCCCCGCGCTCCCGCATCGACGCCCCCATCCGGGCCATGGCGACGACGTTGCCGCCCTCGGCGGCCTTGCGCTGGAAGAACTCGTCGAACTTCTTGAGCCGGCCGGGCATCGGCTGCTCCCTCCGGATGGTCCTGCTCCGGTAGTCGCAGTTGAGCGACTTGATGTGACATCCGCGCCGTGGGTGGGCGAGATCACATTCGCGCCAGGTCGTCGTGTCGGCGCGGTTTTACCGGGCCGGCAGAGGTGAGACTACGCCGCGCGCAAGCGCAGGTGAGAGGAGAAAATCTTGGCGGCCCGCGGCTTTCGGCTCAGCGTGACGCAGCGAATCCTGCTGGTAGTCGCGGTACTGGCGGTCGCAGGCTTCGGGTACTGGGCGACGAACAGGGGCGCGGGCGCGCCCCCGCCGTCTTCCACGGCCCCGGTCCCGGTCAGCGCGGCCGACGTCCAGAAGCAGCTCGACGAGCTCGCCATCGCCGCGCGGACGTCCATGGACGGCTACTCGCGCGAGAAGTTCCCGCACTGGGACAGCCAGGGCTCCGGCTGCGACACCCGCGAGGTCGTGCTCAAGCGGGACGGCAAGGACGTCAAGACCGACAAGGACTGCAAGGCGACGGCCGGGTCGTGGACCAGCATCTACGACGGCGAGACGTGGACCAAGGCGACCGACCTCGACATCGACCACATGGTCCCGCTCGGGCAGGCCTGGGCGAGCGGCGCGAAGGCGTGGACGACGGAGAAGCGCGAGCAGTTCGCCAACGACCTGACCCGGCCGCAGCTGTTCGCCGTCACCGACAACGTCAACCAGCAGAAGAGCGACAAGGCGCCCGACGAGTGGAAGCCGCCGCTCGTCTCGTTCTGGTGCACCTACGCGACCGACTGGATCGTCGTGAAGCACTACTACGGCCTGACCGTCACGCAAGGCGAGAAGACGGCCTTGACCGACATGTTGCGTCGCTGCTGAGCTGGCCGGCATGACGACCTTCGCGCTGATCCACGGTGGTGGCGGCAGTGGGTGGGACTTCCACCTGCTCGTGCCCGAGCTGCGGGCCCGTGGCCACGACGCGATCGCGCCGGACCTGCCGATCACCGACCCTTCCGCCGGGCTGGCGGAGTTCACCGAGACCGTGCTGGCCGCGTTGGGGGACCGCACGGACGTCGCCGTCGTCGGCCACTCCTACGGCGGGTTCACCGCGCCGCTCGTCGCGGCGAAGGTGCGCGCGCGGCTGCTGGTGTACCTGGCCGGGATGATCCCGGCGCCGGGGGAGCAGCCGGGCCAGTGGTGGGGCAACACGGGCTTCGAGTTCCCGAAGGGGCTGAGCGAAGCCGAGCAATTCTTCAACGGCGTTCCGGCCGCGCTCGCCGAGGAGTGCCAGGCGCACGGGCGCGAGCAGGCCGGCAAGGAGTGGGACGAGCCGTGGCCGCTGCCGGCCCACCCGGACGTCCCGACCCGCGTCCTGCTCTGCCGCGACGACCGCTTCTTCGTCCCGGACTTCCAGCGACGGGTGGCCCGCGACCGCCTGGGCATCGAGCCCGACGAGATCGACGGCCCGCACTGCGCGCCGCTCAGCCACCCGGCCCAGCTGGCCGACCGCCTCGTGAGCTACCTCTAGCCGAAAGCCGTGAATGTCGCATTGAGGGACTCTAAGTCCCTCCACCCCTCGTCCGGGGCGTCCGTATACAGCCGCGCGTC
>NZ_JBFBBN010000060.1:0-18984 GCF_040682715.1 Amycolatopsis sp. NPDC051128
AACGCCCGGTCCCATTCCGAACCCGGAAGCTAAGCCTGACAGCGCCGATGGTACTGCAACCGAAGGGTTGTGGGAGAGTAGGACACCGCCGAACTTACCTTCCGTACGGCCCGTTAGGATAGCCAGTTGGCTGCCCTAGCGGGCCGTACGCGTATGTCCAGAACAAGATTTTTCCATGGCAGGAGGCCAGGTGTCCGAGTTCGGTCGACGAGACTCAGCGGATGATGGGTCAGGCCGGTCGGCACGCCGGGACGAAAGCTCCCGGGGCCGGTCGGACACACCCCGAGGAGAACAGCGCGGTGCGCGGCAGGACCGCGGCGGCCGCGACAGCGGTTACCAGGGCCGGCCTCGCCGTGACGACCAGGGGGTCCGCGGCGGCGGCAAGCCCTTCCGCGGCGGCGACGGTCCCCGCGACCGCGATCAGCGCGGCGGTTACGCAGGTCAGGGCCGTGACAGCAGCCGGACCTCCGGTGACCGGGACGACCGCCGCGGCGGGTACGGCAGCCGCGACACCGGTGGACGGCCGTCCTCCGGCAGCCGTGATTCGGGTGGCCGGCCGGGCGGTGGGAGCCGGTATTCCGACGGTCCCAGCCGCTCCAGTGGCAGCCGGTATGAGGACCGCGGCGGCAGCCGTTCCGGCGGCCGGTATGAGACCTCGGACAGCCGGCCGGGCCGCGGCCAGGACGACCGCGGTGGCCGGCCCACCGGTGGGCGCCCGCAGGGCAAGTCGTCGTACGGCGACCGCAAGCCGCGCTGGGAGGACCGCAGCGGCTCCGCCCGCCGCGACGACGACCGCGGCACCCGCCCGGGCGGCTTCCGCTCCGACGACCGTGGTCGCGGCGGGAACGACCGCCGTGACGATTCGCGCGGCGACCGCGGTGGCTTCCGTTCGGATGACCGCAACCGTGGCGGGAGCACGTCGGGTGGTGACCGTGGTGGTTACCAGCGCCGTGACGATTCGCGTGGTGACCGTGGCGGCTTCCGTTCGGATGACCGTGGCCGTAGTGGAAGCACGTCGGGTGGCGATCGCGGTGGTTACCAGCGCCGTGACGATTCGCGTGGTGACCGCGGAGGCTTCCGTTCGGATGACCGTGGCCGTAGTGGAAGCACGTCGGGTGGCGATCGCGGTGGTTACCAGCGCCGTGACGATTCGCGTGGTGACCGTGGCGGCTTCCGTTCGGATGACCGTGGCCGTGGCGGAAGTACCTCGGGTGGCGATCGTGGTGGCTATCAGCGCCGTGACGATTCGCGTGGTGACCGTGGCGGCTTCCGTTCGGATGACCGTGGCCGTAGTGGAAGCACGTCGGGTGGCGATCGCGGTGGCTATCAGCGCCGTGACGATTCGGGCGGTGACCGTGGTGGTTACCAGCGCCGCGACGACGACCGTGGCGCCCGGACCGGCGGCTTCAAGCCCCGCGACGACAACCGTGGCTCGGACAACCGGAGCGAGCGCACCGGCGGCGGTTCCCGCGACTCGGGCAAGCGCTACGACCGCGACAGCGGCCCCCAGCGCCGGGACGACCGGCCCGACCGCGCGGACCGTGGCGAGCGGCGCGAGGACAGCCGTCCCGCGGCTCGTGACCAGGGCGACCGCAAGGACCGGCGGGACGACCGGCCGCCGCGCCGGGACCCGCGGCCCAAGGTCGGCGCTCCGCTCGACGACGAAGCCCTCGCCAGGGAACTTCTCGAAGCGCCGGAGCTGCCGGAGGACGTCGAGTTCTCCGACCTCGACGAAGACGCCCGCCGTGAGTTGCGGACCCTGCCGAAGGGGCTAGCCGAGACCGTCGGGAAGCACCTCGTCGCGGCCGGCGGCCTGGTGGACAGCGACCCCGACGCCGCCCTCGAGCACGCCAAGTACGCCAAGGCCAAGGCCTCCCGCGTCCCGATCGTGCGCGAGGCGCTTGGCCTGGTCGCCTACCACGTCGGCAACTGGTCGGAGGCGCTGTCGGAACTGCGTGCCGTCCGGCGGATGACCCGCAGCGACGACCACATCGCCATCATCGCCGACGCCGAGCGGGCGCTGGGCCGGCCCGAGCGGGCCTTGGACCTGGCGAAGGAGGTCGACACGGCGAAGCTGGCGAAGGCCACTCAGGTCGAGCTCGCGATCGTCGCGGCCGGCGCCCGGCGGGACCTCGGGCAGCTCGACGCCGCCGTCGTCTCGCTGCAAGGTGACGACCTCAAAGCGGAGAAGCGCGAACCGTGGAGCGCGCGGCTCTTCTACGCCTACGCCGACAACCTCGCGGCCGCCGGGCGCGAGGAGGAGGCCGTCCGCTGGTTCCTCAACTCGGCCGAGGCGGACGAGAACGACGAGACCGACGCCGCCGAGCGCGCCGCGGAACTGGCGAACGGCCCGCAGGTCGCCGAGGTGAAGGACACCGAGGAAAAGGACACCGAAGAAACCGATGAGTGACGCCCTGCTCGCGGCCTACGACGCGGTCCTCTTCGACCTCGACGGCACCGTCTACCACGGCACCCGGGTCATCCCGGGCGCCCCGGAGGCGGTCCGCGCCGCCCGCGAGCACGGCACACCGGTCCGGTTCGTCACGAACAACGCGTCCAAGGCGCCGGCCGAGGTCGTCGACCACCTCGTCGGCCTCGGCATGTCTGCCGAGACCGATGAGGTGCACACCAGCGCCCAGGCCGGTGTCGCGTTGCTGAAGGAACGGCTCGAGCCCGGCGCCGAGGTCCTCGTCGTCGGCACCGAATCGCTGGCCGCCGAGGTCACCCAGGCCGGGCTGAAGCCGGTTCGGGAGAACGACGGCAGCGTCCAGGCGGTCGTTCAGGGCCACTCGCCCGACAACACCTGGGCCGCGCTGGCCGAAGCCTGCCTGGCCATCCGCGCGGGCGCGCTCTGGGTGGCCTGCAACGTCGACGCCACCCTGCCCAGCGAGCGCGGGCTGCTGCCCGGCAACGGCTCGATGGTCGCCGCGCTGCGCACCGCCACCGACGTCGAGCCGCTCGTCGCCGGGAAGCCTCAGCCACTGCTGTTCGAGACCGCGGCCCGGTCCGCGGGCTCGGAACGGCCCCTGGTCGTCGGCGACCGGCTGGACACCGACATCGCCGGCGCGGTCGCCGCGGGCATCGACTCCCTGGTCGTCCTGTCGGGCGTCGCCACGCCGAAGCAGCTGATCGAGGCCACCCCGGCCGAGCGCGGCACCTACCTCGCGGCGGACCTCACCGCGCTCACCGAACCGGCCGAGGATCTGAGGATCGGGCCACGCCCGGGCTGGTCCGTCACCATCCAGGACGGTGTCCTCACCGCGACCGGCGACGGCGACGGCCTGGACCTGCTCCGCGCTCTGTGTCACACCGCCTGGGAGACCGGCGTCACCGAACTTGCCGAAGACGCCGAAGCGCGGCTCGGTTTGTCCTGACTGCTACCGTTTGTGACGTGCAGGATCATCCGTACCCCGTCCCGGGCCCCCCGCCCGGTTCGTTCTCGCAGCAGACCGACCCGCGGGCCGGTATCGACGAAGCCGTCGCCGGCCTGGACGACTTGGACGCTCTGCCGCTCGCCGAGCACGTCGAGCGTTTCGACGCCGTGCACACCGAGCTGACCGTCGCCCTGTCCAGCATCGACAAGGTCTGACCGGCGTGCCCAAGCGGGCCCGCCTCGACGCGGAACTGGTCCGGCGCGGCCTCGCCCGGTCGCGCGAGCAGGCTTCGGCCCTGATCGCCGGCGGCAAGGTCACCGTGCGCGGCATGGTGGCGACCAAGCCCGCCACCGGTGTCGAGTCCGGCGCGCCGATCGTCGTGAAGGCCGAGGACGACCCCGGCTGGGCCTCGCGCGGCGCGCACAAGCTGCTCGGCGCGCTCGAAGCGTTCATGCCGCTGGGTCTGTCCGTCGAAGGCAGGCGCTGCCTCGACGCGGGCGCGTCCACCGGCGGCTTCACCGACGTCCTGCTCCGCAAGGGCGCCGCGACCGTGATCGCCGCCGACGTCGGCCGTGGCCTCCTCGACTGGCGGATCCGCACTGACGAACGTGTAGTGGTCATGGATCGCACGAATGTCCGCAACCTCACGCCCGGCGACCTCGGCGGGCAGGTCGACCTCGTCGTCGGCGACCTTTCGTTCATCTCGCTCAAGCTCGTGCTGCCCGCGCTCGCCGCCTGCGCGGGCGAAGGCGCCGACCTGGTGCCGATGGTGAAACCGCAGTTCGAGGTCGGCAAGGACCGGCTGGGCAGCGGGGGCGTGGTCCGCGACCCGGACCTGCGCGCCGAATCGGTGCTCGGTGTCATCGACGAGGCCGGGAAACTCGGGCTCGCGCTGCGCGGGGTGACCGCCAGCCCGCTGCCGGGGCCGGCCGGGAACGTCGAGTTCTTCGTCTGGCTCCGGAAAGAACACGTGGCCGAGTCCACTGTGGACGCGGTAGACAGGTCTGAGGCCGAGCGGCTCGTCCGAACCGCCGTCGAGGAAGGGCCCGCATGACCACCGAACGTGAAGTTCTCCTCATGGTGCACCCCGATCGCGAAGCGACCGGCGAGGCCGCGCGCGAGGTTTCCGCGCGCTTCGCCAAGGCCGGCATCCGGATCCGGGTGATCGAGGAAGACGTCTGCGCGCTCATCAACCCGGACCGGCACGGCGTCGGGTCGACCTGCACCCTCGTGGACCCGAACGACAACCCCGCCGACGGCGTCGAGCTGGTGTTCGTGCTCGGCGGCGACGGCACGCTGCTGCGCGCGGCCGAGCTGGCCCGCCCCGCCGGGGTGCCGGTGCTCGGCGTGAACCTCGGGCGCGTCGGCTTCCTCGCGGAGGCTGACTCGGACGCGCTGGCCGACACTGTCCAGCGCGTCGTCGACGGCGACTACCAGGTCGAAGAGCGGATGACCATCGACGTCACGGTCACCGAGGGCGGCGCCGAGCTCGCCCGCACCTGGGCGCTCAACGAGGCCAGTGTGGAGAAGAGCACGCGAGAGCGCGTCCTGGACGCGCTCATCGAGGTCGACGGCCGGCCGGTGTCCGCCTTCGGCTGCGACGGTGTGCTGTGCGCCACACCGACCGGTTCGACGGCGTACGCGTTTTCGGCGGGCGGCCCGATCATCTGGCCGGACGTCCAGGCGCTGCTGGTGGTGCCGAGCAACGCGCACGCGATGTTCTCGCGGCCGCTGGTCGTCTCGCGGAACTCGGTGATCACCGTCGGGATCGACCCCGACGGCTCGCCCGCCGTCCTGACCTGCGACGGCGGCCGGCTCATCGACCTGCCGCCGGGGGCGCGGGTGCGGGTCACCTGCGGCACGGTCCCGGTGCGCTTGGTGCGCCTCTGGGACGGCCCGTTCACCGATCGCCTCGTGCAGAAGTTCTCGCTGCCGGTGAAGAGCTGGCGCGAGCGGCACGCGCGTCCTGCCGACTGAGTCCCGCTCGGCGCGGAATTCGAACATATCGGCGACTCGCCGGACTCCCGCGCGCGCAGAGTGTCGGTGGGGGCGGCTACGGTAGGCGGCGTGCTGGCCGAGATGCGCATCCAGGGCCTCGGAGTCATCGAGGACGCCCTGCTGGAACTGCACGCGGGCTTCACCGTCGTGACCGGTGAGACGGGTGCCGGAAAGACCATGGTCGTCACCGGGCTGCACCTGCTGTCCGGGGGCCGGGCAGAGGTGTCCAAGGTCCGGACGGGGATGCTCAAGGCGTTCGTCGAGGGGCGGTTCACCTACGCCGGTGTCGAAGGCGCCGAGCGGATCGTCACGGATTCGGGTGCCGACGTCGACGAGGACGGCAGCGTGATCGCGCTGCGCGCGGTCTCCGTCGACGGGCGCTCCCGCGCGCACCTCGGCGGCCGGTCGGTGCCGGTCGGCGTGCTCGCGGAGCTGTCCGAGCAGCTGATCGCGGTGCACGGGCAGAACGACCAGCTGCGGCTGTTGCGCCCGGCCGAGCAGCGCGCGGTGATCGACCGGTTCGCCGGTGACGCGGTGGCGAAACCGCTGCGGGCGTACCAGGAGATCCGGTCGGAGTGGCTGGCGGTGATCGCCGAGCTGACCGAGCGGTCGACGCGCTCGCGGGAGATGGCCCAGCAGGCCGACCTGCTGAAGCACGGGCTCACCGAGATCGACGCCGTCGCGCCGGAGCCGGGCGAGGACGTCGAGCTCACCCAGCAGATCAAGCGGCTCGCGGCGGTCGACGAGCTGCGCGCGGCCGCGACCGAGGCGCACGTCGCGGTGTCCGGCTCCGCGGAGGGGGATCCGGACGCCCCCGGCGCGGCCGGCCTGGTCTCGGAAGCGTTGCGGCGGCTCTCGTCGTCCGAGGACGCCGTGCTGCGCGAGCTGGCGCCGCGGCTGGAGGAGGCGTCGGTGCTGCTGGCCGACGTCGGGGCCGAGCTCGGCAGCTACGTCGAGACGCTGGACGCCGACCCGGCGCTGCTGGAGAAGGTGCTGGCCCGCCAGGGCGACCTCAAGCGGCTGACCCGCAAGTACGCGGCGGACGTCGACGGCGTCCTGGCCTGGGCCGATGACGCCCGGCGCCGCCTGGAGACCATGGACACCTCGGAGGAGGCGCTCGCCGGCCTGGCACTGCGGCGCGACCAGCTCGCGGAGCAGCTGACCACGCACGCCGCCGAGGTGTCGGCCGCCCGGGAGAAGGCTGCGGCCGAGCTGGCCGCGGAGATCACGCGCGAACTGTCCGGGCTGGCGATGGGGCAGGCCGCGATCGAAGTGACGGTCGAGCAGCGCCCCGCCGAGCACGGTGACACGCATGCGCTGGCCATCGACGGCCGCGCGGTGCACGCGGGGCCGGACGGCGTCGACGACGTCGAACTGCTGCTGCGCGCCCACGACGGTGCGCCGCCGCTGCCGGTGCACAAGGCCGCCTCGGGCGGCGAGCTGTCGCGGGTGATGCTGGCGATCGAGGTGGTCCTGGCGCACGCGGACACGGTGCAGACGCTGGTGTTCGACGAGGTCGACGCCGGGGTCGGGGGCCGCGCGGCGGTCGAGATCGGCCGCCGGCTGGCCCGGCTGGCGCGGACCCACCAGGTCCTGGTGGTCACGCACCTGCCGCAGGTCGCGGCCTTTGCCGACCAGCACCTGGTGGTGGACAAGGGCCACACCGGCGGCGTCACACGCAGCGGCGTCAAGAACCTCGACCAGACCGAGCGGGTCAGCGAGCTGGCCCGGATGCTCGCCGGCATGGACAACGAGACGGGCCGCGCCCACGCGGAGGAACTGCTGGCGACGGCGGAGAAGGACAAGGCCGAGTTCGTGTCGAAGCGCAAGCGGGCCAAGAAGAAGTAGTCACGCGCGGGCACTTCCGTCCCGGCAGCGGGTGATCTCGAACTCCTATCCGATCGGCTACCTTCCCGACAGCGTGCGGTCGACCGCTTATGGTGGTAGAGCGGACGACCGGATCGCCGCCGGTGAAGCGAGCCGCTGAGCGGAGGGAGCCGCCCCGTGATCCTGCCGCCGCCCGCCGATGTCGAAGCCCAGCTCTCCGCCGCCCGGCGCGAGGGCGACCTCGACCGCTACCTCGGCCTGCTCGCCGGGGAGGAGCTGTTCGTGCCGATCCGGCGGGTGGACGCGCGGAACATCCTCGACGAGCGGGCGGAGACCTTCCCGAACGTCTACTTCGAGACCGGCGGCGACGAGTTCCTGCAGGTCTTCACCCGCGGCGCGCTGCCCGACCTGGGGCCGGACGTCGTGGCCATGAGCGGCGCGCTGGACTGGGCGGTCGACGGCGTCGGGCGGCACGAGCGGGTCGTGTTCAACCGCGGCACCCGCGGTGAGTGGCGGCTGCCCGGCGCGACGCTGCAGCCGTGGCTCGACGCGCACGCCGACGACATCACGCCGCTGGAGGAGCAGGTCGAGCGGCTGATCACCGCGCCGTACGGGCACCTCGAGGGGCCGATCGCGCACGCGCTCGCGTGCGGCGCGCACCTGGCGGTGCTCAACGCGGCGCCGTGGAACGTCCTCGACGGCCGCCTCCACGACTACGTCGCCGAGGTCCGGAGCCTGCGGGACTGGTGGGGCGTGCCCGACCCGCCCGCTTGGCGCGCCACGATGACCGACCTCATCGGCGACGGCTACGCGCTGACGCCGGGAAACCTCGTGCTCATGCTGCGCCTGCGGTTCGCCGCCGAGTTCGGGCTGACGAGCAGTGAGTTCGACCCGCTGACCTGGGCGGAGCTGGTGGACCGGTGGTGCGTGGAGAACGACACCGCGGACCAGTCCGACGAGCTGCGGCAGACGGTCCGCCGGGTGGTGCGCTACGAGCAGCGGTTCCGGGCCGACGGCCTGGTCGACGCGGACGGGTTCGTGACGACGGCGCTGTCCTGGGACATCGGCCGCGCGGTCACCATCGCCCGCGCGGGACTGGCGGCCGGGTATTGCGACGCGCTGACGGCCGAGCTGATGGTGCTCGAAGCCGGCTCTCTCGCGCGCCGTTACCACCAGTCATGGGCCGATCTGTCGGCGGGTTACCTCATGGGTCGGGTGCTGCACACCGAAGAGGCGGACTTCGGCGAGTGGTACCCGGCGGCGGTGCGCGTCCACCACCAGCTCCTTCAGGATCCGGCGAGCCCCTGGCTGAACCTCGATTTCGGCTCGCTGTCGGAGGAGTCGGACGCCTGAGCCGGGCCCGGCTCACCACAATGAGTCACGCCTGCTACGGCGTGGCGTGCGTTGTCCCACGAGCAAATTTGTCACCATCGGCCACATGAAGCTCACGGGCCTGCTCACGCGGAATCAAGAACCCCTCCCGGGGATCACCGGGGTCGCCCGGGTCGACCGCCGCACCCGGGAGCTGCTGCGCCGGATCAGTCCCGGCGACATCGTCGTGCTCGACCAGCTGGACCTCGACCGGGCGACCGCGGACGCGCTCGTCGAGGCCGAGGTCTCGGGGGTGGTCAACGCGTCGCCGTCGATCTCCGGCCGGTTCCCGAACATGGGCCCGGAGATCCTCGTCGCGGCCGGCATCCCGCTCGTCGACTCGGTCGGCGGCGAACTGCTGCGCATGATCAAGGACGGTACGAAGCTGCGGCTGCACGACGGCGTCGTGTTCGTCGGCGAGCGGCAGGTCGCCTCCGGCATCGAGCAGACCGCCGACAGCGTCGCGGACCAGATGATCGAGGCCAAGGCCGGGATGTCGACGCAGCTGGAGGCGTTCTCGGCGAACACCATCGAGTTCCTGCGCCGCGAGCGCACGCTGATCCTCGACGGCGTCGGTGTGCCGGAGCTGCGGATGCCGCTGCGCGACCGGCATGTGCTGGTCGTCGCGGGCGGCAACGGGCACGCCGAAGACCTCAAGAAGCTCAAGAAGTACATCGGCGAACACCGGCCGGTGCTGATCGGGGTCGACGCCGGCGCGGACACCCTGCGCGTGCAGGGGTACAAGCCGGACGTCATCGTCGGCGACCCGACCGGCATCGGCACCACCACGCTGCGCGGTGGCGCCGAGGTCGTGGTGCCCGCCCAGCCGGACGGGCACGCCCCCGGCGTCGAGCGCATCCAGGACCTCGGCATCGGCGCGGTGACGTTCCCGGCGTCGGGCAACGCCGAAGACCTCGCGCTGCTGCTGGCCGACGCGCACGGCGCGAGCCTGGTCGTCACGGTCGGGTTCCAGGCGACCCTGCGCGAGTTCCTCGACCACGGCCGGGCCGGTTCGAACCCGTCGACCTTCCTGACCCGGCTGAAGCTCGGCACGAAGCTCGTCGACGGGAAGGCGGTGGCGACGCTGCACCACAGCCGGGTGTCGGTCGGCGCGGTCGTCCTGCTCGTCCTCGCCGCGGTCGTGGTGGTCGCCGCGGCCCTGCTGGTGTCCGACGTGGGTTCGGTTTACCTGGACTGGCTCCGGGGCACCTGGAATTCGTTCGCCGGCTGGGTCAAGGGGCTCTTCACGTGATTTCGCTGCGCTACCACGTTGTTTCCATCGCTGCCTGCTTCCTGGCGCTGGCCATCGGCCTCGTGCTCGGCTCGACGGCGCTGAACGGCTCGCTGCTGTCCGGCCTGGCGGGGGAGAAGAAGGACCTGGGCAGCCAGGTCGCCGACCTCGAGGCACAGCGCAACGCGCTCAACGCCCGGCTGGCCGACGCGGACGCGTTCGCCGGCTCGGTGGGCCCGAAGGTCGTCGCCGGGGCGCTGGACAAGCGGTCGGTGGTGCTCGTGACCACAGAGGACGCGCGCCCGGCCGATCGGGACGCGCTCAAGCGGCTGATCGGCCAGTCCGGCGCGACCGTGACCGGCGAGGTGCAGCTGACGGCCGCGTTCGCCGATCCCGACAAGGCAGGCCAGCTCCGCGACGTCGTCACCCGGCTGCAGCCCGCCGGCTCGAAGTTCCCGACCGCGGGCGACACCGGCACGCTCGCCGGCGCGCTGCTCGGTTCGGTGCTGCTGCTGGACAAGACCACGGCGAAACCGCAGTCCTCCGGCGAAGAACTGGCGGCGGCCCTCGGCGGGCTCACCGACGGCGGGTTCGTCAAGGCGGGCCCGGAGGTCCGGCCGGCGCAGCTGGCGATCGTGCTCACCGGCGCCCAGGCGACCGGCGACGCCGCCGGTGACCGGGCGGCGACGATCGCGCGGTTCGCCACGCAGCTCGACCGCACCGGCGCGGGCACGGTGCTCGCGGGCGACCCCGGTTCGGCCGAAGGCACGGGCGCGCTGGGCATCGCCCGCGCGGACACCTCGGCGACGTCGATCCTGTCCACTGTGGACAACGTCGACGCGTCGGCGGGGCGGGTGAACACCGTGCTGGCGCTGAAGGAACAGCTGGATGGCGGCTCGGGCCGCTACGGTGTCGCGGGCAACGCGCAGGCGCCCGCGCCGGGCGTCACAAACCCCGCCGGCAACTGAGGGGCCGGTCTGCCACGACCGGCTTACCTGAGGGGCGGGTCGAGCGGGAAACACGACACCCGCACCGGCCAGGTGTCACCGCCCGTGGGCAACGGCATCTGCTTCAACGCCGCGGCGGCGGCGCCGTCGTGGGCCTCCTCGGCCGCCGCGTGGAAGATGTCCGCCGCGATCGACTGGTCGAACACGCCGATCTGCTGGTGCGGCCAGGCTTCCGCGCCGTGCAGCGCGCCCGGGATCAACTGGTCGACGACCTTCCGCAGCGTCACGCCGTTCGGCGCGGTGTACTTCCAGACGTCGACGCCGAGGTTCTTCCCGACCTCCGCCAGCCGGCCCCACGCGGTGAGGTTGAAGTTGACGTAGTGCCACGACATCGTGCGCGCCAGCTCGAGCGGCTGGCTGCCGTCGGCGGCGAACTGCACCGGGAACCGCTTCTTCTCCGTGTCGAGCACGATCTTCTTCGCGGCGTCGCGCTTGCCGAGGTACGCCGAGATCGTCGCGTTCTGCAGGTCGAGGAAGGTGCCATGGTTGTTCGTGGCGGCCAGTTCCAGCTTCGCCTGCGGGCTGTTCTGCATCCAGTCCAGGTACTGGGTCAGCCATGCCTTGACGCCGGAGCGGTCCTTGCCGGTCCAGCCCGGCGCGCCGCCGTCGAGCAGCGCGAACGCGTCGATCACCTGGGTGAACGACTGGGTCGAGTCGATGATCCCGGTGCCGCTGACCGTGTTCCGGCACGGGACGATCTGCGAGTAGGTCATGTTCGGGTTCATCCGGGTGGCCGGATCGAGGAACCAGGTCCGGATGTCCAGTGCCGCCCGCTTCGCATACTTCGCGTCGCCGGTGTAGTACCAGGCCAGCGTGAGGTAGTACATCGCGTCCCAGGCCCACATCCGGTAGGTGTGGTCGGTGATCGCGTCGGCCTCCGGATTGCGCTGGCCGTCCTTGCTGACGTACGGGCAACCCTGCGGATTCTCCGGCGTCTTCGGCTGGCTCGCCCACCAGTAGGGCGCCTGGCTCGTGTAATCGTGCTTGTCGCCGCTCGGCGCCGCGGACGGCTTGTCCATGACCGACCACGGCCCCGCCGTGAGCGCGGTGTTCGCCTTGTCCAGCACGGCTTTCAGCGCGTCGCGCTGCGCCGCGGTGGCGTGGCCGCCGCGGACCGCCTTCCGGATGCTCGCGAGCTTGCCCCCATCGGTGATGACAGTGTGCGGTGGGGAAGCGGCCACCGCCGTCCCGCTCACCGGGACCAGGATCATGCTTGCGGACAACGCCAGCGCGCCCCAAACGCGTAGCCTTCGCACCTTCGACCGACCTCCACGGGGACGCCAGGATCCCCACTCGTCACCGGGCGGCGGTACGGCAGTGGCGGTGGGGATTCTGACCGGGCGGTGCGGCCGGTGTCAATCGGCCGGCCAGGTCCGCCTCTTGTCGAGGGGGCGAGCGTACGAACCGGCGCGGCTGGTCTTCAGGCCCAGCGCGACGAGGGACTCGGCGAGCCGGACGGCGGCGGCGACGCCGTCGATGACCGGGATGTCCAGCATCGTGGCGATCTTCCGGTCGAGCCCGGTCATCCCGGCGCAGCCGAGCACGAGCACCTCGGCCCCGGCGTCGCGGGCGCGACGTCCCGCGGTGAGCAACGCCGATTCGGTCCGGCGTCCGTCGGTCAACTCCAGCACCCCGAGCCCGGCGCCGGTGACCGTGACGCAGTTCCGCGCGACGCCCGCCGCGTGCAGGCTGTCCTCGATCAGCCCGCACGTCCGGTCCAAAGTGGTCACGACGCCGTAGCGGCGCCCGAGCAGGCAGGCCAGGTGCGCGGCGGCTTCGGTGATGTCGACGACCGGGACGTCGAGCAGTTCGCGCGCGCCCTCGCGGCCGTGCTCGCCGAACCCGGCGAGCACGACGGCGTCGAACGGCTCGTCCAGGCCCCGCAGCAGATCCAGGACGGCCGCCGCGGAAAGGAAACTGTCGAGCCAGCCCTCGGCCGACTCCGGGCCCCAGCGCGGTGTCCTGGCGAGGATTTCGGTGCCCGGGCTCGCCGCGGCCCGGGCACCGGCTTCGATCTCCTTCGTCATCGCTTCGGTGGTGTTGCAGTTGGTGACGACGATCCTCATCGGTGCTTCCGGGAAACCGCGAAGTACAGTAGCGCCGACGACGCCGTGCCGATGAACCACGAGTACGGCGCGGCCGGGGCGAAGAACGGGACGAGCGCGATCACCGCGGCGAGCGCGGCGGTCGGGAAGAACGTCACCAGCGCGCGCGGGTTGACCCGGGGGTAGAGACCGCCGTCGACGAACAGCTGCGCGACGTCGACCTTGCCGCGCCGGATCAGGTAGTAGTCGACGATCATGATCCCGAACAGCGGGCCGAGGAACGCGCCGAGGCCGCCGAGGAAGTAGTTGACCACCGCCGGCGAGGAGTACAGCTTCCACGGCAGCACGCACAGCGCGGCGACCGCGCTGATCATGCCGCCGACGGTGAACGTGATCCGCTTCGGCCAGATGTTGGCCAGGTCGTAGGCCGGGGAGACGAAGTTCGCGACGATGTTGACGCCCATGGTCGCGATGGCGAAGGTCACCGCGCCGATGATGAGCACCGGCGTGTTGTGCACCTTGGCCAGCAGCTCGGCCGGGTCGGTGATCGCCTCGCCGAACACCTGCATGCTGCCCGCGGTGACGACCACCGACAGCAGCGCGAACGCCGTCGAGTTGATCGGCAGGCCCCAGAAGTTGCCGCGTTTCACCGTCTTCTGGTCCGGGGCGAAGCGGGAGAAGTCGCAGAAGTTGAGCATGAGCGTGCCGTAGGTGGCGAGGATGAGCCCGGCCGCGCCGAACCACTGCCGGATCTGCTCGCCGGTGGACAGCTGCTTCGGGCTGCTGGTGAACGAAATGTTCCAGTGCCCGGCGGCGAGGATCCAGACGGCGAGGGCGATCATCACGACCCAGATCGCCGGGCCGCACCAGTCCTGGAACTTGCGCACCGACTCCATGCCGCGGGTCAGGATCAGCGCCTGGACCGCCCACAGGGCGACGAAGCAGATCCACCCAAGCGCGTGCAGGCCGAGAAAACCGTGCTCGGTCAACGGCTTCAGGCCGGGGTCGATGGTGAGCACGAGCAGCGTGATGGCCACGCTCGCGAGGTAGGTCTGGATGCCGTACCAGAAGATCGCGATCACCGCGCGGATCAGCGCGGGCAGGTTGGCGCCGAACGTGCCGAAGCTGATCCGCGCGACGACGGGGAACGGCACGCCGGTGCGCTGGCCGATCCGGCCCATCAGGTTCATCCCGGCGTAGATGATCACGAAGCCGAACAGCAGCGCGGTGAACACCTGCCAGGCCGACAGCCCGAGCACGAACAGCCCGGCCGCGAAGGTGTAGTTGCCCAGGTTGTGCACATCGGACATCCACAGCGCGAAGATGTCGTAGACCTTCCACCGGCGTTCCGTCGCGGGAGCGAGGTCTTCGTTCCAGAGCCGGGGGTCGGGTGGCGCGGTCGTCTCTTGCTGGGTTTCGGTGAGCGGGGCGGCGGTCATGCATGTCTCCGATCGACGTGCAGGGACGGCGATTTGGGATACCAAAATTTGGCATCCCAAATATCACCCCCGGCTCTTCGGCAGTCAACCCTCTCGCCGATAAACTCGTGTTACGGCCGGTTACGCCGGTGTTGAGCGAGAGGGGATCGGTGACGTCAGCGAGCGAGCGGCAACCCCTCGCGGCCACCCGGCAGCGGGTCCGCGACGAACTGCGCGAACGGATCCTGACCGGCCGGCTCCGCCCGGGCGATCGCCTGGTCGAGCGCGAGCTGGCCGAAGATCTCGGCGTCTCGCGGGTGCCGGTCCGGGAGGCCATCCGCAGCCTCGAGGCCGAAGGCTTCCTCGTCGTCCAGTCGCCGCGCCGGGTCGTCGTCCGGCAGCTGGCCCGGGTCGACGTCGAAGAGCTGTTCGACGTCCGTGAGGCACTCGAGGGGCTTGCCGCCGGGCTCGCCGCCGCCCGCGCGGGCGGCGCCGAGCTCAAGCGTCTCGACCGCGTCCTCGCCGACGCCGCCCGCGCCACCGCCCGCGGCGACGCGGCGCGCATCACCGTGCTCAACTCGCGCTTCCACGACGAGATCGTCGCCATCGCGGGCAACGCCCTGCTCAGCACGATGCTGCGGCCCCTGGAAGGCAGGCTCCGCTGGCTCACGAGCCAGAACGAGCACTGGGCCGAGCTGCTCGACGAGCACCGGCGGCTCTACGACGCGATAGCCTCGGGGGACGCGGAGCTCGCGAAGGCGTCCGCGGTGGAGCACGTGCGCGTGAACCGCGACGTGACCCTGAGGTCCCTTTTCGGGGACGACGAGCCGGGCGAGCGCCCGGCCGGGTGAAGGCGAAGGTCACTCCCGGTACCGGAAAGCTCACCCGATAACATGATCATCGGCTCCCCGCTCCCTGAGTGGAAGTGGCATATCCAACAGGCCGCAGGAGCCCGGCCAACAGGCGCTTCCCAGTAACTTCATGGGAAATTCACAGAATGGGTGGCAAGTCTGACAACGTGAACCACGCCGACGACGGTGCCGGATCGGCGGCACGATGACGACCGCCCAGGCCACGCTCGAAGCTCCCGCCCGCGTCACCAGACCGGGCGGCAAAGCGCCCTACCTGCACCAGATCGACCTGTTCCGGTTGATCACGTTCGCCTGCGTGATCCTCATCCACGTGGTGGGGGCGACGAACTACGCGCAGGACGTCGGCGCCAACGCCGTCGAGACGCCGCTCCACTTCACGCGCGAGGCGTTCTTCGCGCTGACCGGCTTCGTGCTGGTGTTCCAGAACCGTCGCCGCGAGATCACCGCCGGTGACTTCTGGCGGCGCCGGCTGCCGCTGGTCGCGACGCCGTACCTGGCCTGGTCGATGTTCTTCTGGGCGTACTCGCTGGTGACCGGCGCGCAGCAGCCGGGCTCGCTCGAGGCGTCGATGCGCCTGCTGCTGAAGGACCTCGTCACCGGCGGCGCCTGGTACCACCTGTACTTCCTGCTCGTGACGATGCAGGTGTACCTGCTGTTCCCGGTGCTGCTGAAGCTCCTGCGGGCCACCGAGGGCAAGCACGGGTGGCTGCTGCTCGGCAGCGGGCTGGCGCAGGTCGGCGTGGTCGCGTTCATGACCTACCAGCCGCTGGGCGTGAGCTACGAGACGATCACCCACCTGTACGCCACGCTCCTGCCGTACCAGTTCTACACGCTGTTCGGCGCCGTCGTGGCCTGGCACTTCGAGACCGTGCACGCCTGGGCGGGGCGGCACCGGCTGCTGCTGGGCGGCGCCCTCGTGGCGGTGCTGGCCGGCACCGAGTGGTACTACCTCCGGACCGTCCACAGTGGAACGTTCCCGCAGGTGGCCAGCGACCCGTTCCAGCCGTACCTCATCCCGTGGTTCCTCACCGTCATCGCGGCGATCTACGCGTTCACGACGTGGTGGGCCGCGCGCCGCCGCGAAGGCGGCCGTGGGGCGCGCGTGGTGTCGTGGGCGGCGAACCGGTCGTTCGGCATCTTCCTGGTCCACCCGCTGGCGCTGGCCCTGCTCGGCCCGGTGATCCCGCGCGTGGCGGCGCGCTTCGGCGCGCCGTGGCTCAGCGTGGTCATCTACTTCGCCACCATCGCGCTGACCATCGTGATCGTCGAGGTGCTCCGGCGGCTGCCGGGCAGCCGCGCGCTCACCGGGCGGCCCCGGGTCCGGATGGCGGCGGCGGCCGCCTGACTCGTCCCGTCGGGGTGGTCAAGGGCACAAAAGGGAGTTCGGGCATGTCCCGGCGAGCGGATCCGGGGACTTGGGATATGCTGGCGGCCCGTGGGACTTCAGTCGCGGGCTACCAAGTACGTATTTGTCACCGGAGGCGTCGCCTCCTCTCTGGGTAAGGGACTCACGGCTTCCAGCCTGGGACAACTCCTTACCGCGCGCGGGCTTCGCGTCACGATGCAGAAGCTCGATCCGTACCTCAACGTCGATCCCGGGACGATGAACCCGTTCCAGCACGGTGAGGTGTTCGTCACCGACGACGGCGCCGAGACCGACCTCGACATCGGGCACTACGAGCGCTTCCTCGACCGCGACCTCGACGGCAAGGCCAACGTCACGACCGGCCAGGTCTACTCCGAGGTGATCGCCAAGGAGCGCCGCGGCGAGTACCTCGGCGACACGGTGCAGGTCATTCCGCACATCACCGACGAGATCAAGGCCCGGATCACCGCGGCCGCGGGCCCCGACGAGGCTGGAAACGCCCCCGATGTCGTCATCACCGAGGTCGGTGGCACGGTCGGCGACATCGAGTCCCTGCCGTTCCTGGAGGCCTGCCGCCAGGTCCGCCACGACGTCGGGCGCGACCAGTGCTTCTTCCTGCACGTCTCGCTGGTGCCGTACCTGGCGCCGTCGGGCGAGCTCAAGACGAAGCCGACCCAGCACTCGGTCGCCGCGCTGCGCAACATCGGCATCCAGCCCGACGCGCTGGTCTGCCGGGCCGACCGGGAGATCCCCGAGGACCTCAAGCGCAAGATCGGCCTGATGTGCGACGTCGACAACGAGGCCGTCATCGCCTGTCCGGACGCGCGGTCCATCTACGACATCCCGAAGGTGCTGCACCGCGAGGCGCTCGACGCCTACGTGGTGCGCCGTCTCGGCCTGCCGTTCCGTGACGTCGACTGGACGGTGTGGGGCGACCTGCTCGACCGCGTGCACAACCCGAGCGAGGTCGTCCGGATCGCCGTCGTCGGCAAGTACATCGACCTGCCGGACGCCTACCTGTCGGTGACCGAGGCGCTGCGCGCGGGCGGGTTCGCCCACCGCGCCAAGGTCGAGATCGTCTGGGTCGCCTCCGACGACGCGCAGACCGCGTCCGGCGCCGCCTCCGTGCTGTCCGGTGTGGACGGTGTGCTGATCCCGGGCGGGTTCGGCATCCGCGGCATCGAGGGCAAGGTCGGCGCGATCGAGTACGCCCGCACCCGCGGTGTCCCGCTGCTCGGGCTGTGCCTCGGCCTGCAGTGCATGGTCATCGAGGCCGCCAGGAACCTGGCCGGCATCGAGGGCGCGGACTCGGCCGAATTCGACGAAAACACCAAGGACCCGGTCATCTCGACCATGGCCGACCAGCGCGACGTCGTCGCGGGGGAGCGGGACATGGGCGGCACCATGCGGCTGGGCGCCTACCCGGCGAGGCTCAAGGCGGGCTCGCAGGTCGCGAAGGCGTACGGGACCACGGAGGTGTCCGAGCGGCACCGGCACCGCTACGAGGTGAACAACGCCTACCGCAAGCGGCTGTCCGACGCCGGCCTGGTGTTCTCCGGCACCTCGCCGGACGACCGCCTGGTCGAGTTCGTCGAGCTGCCCGCCGACGTGCACCCGTTCTTCGTCGGCACCCAGGCGCACCCCGAGCTGAAGAGCCGCCCGACCCGGCCGCACCCGCTGTTCAGCGCGTTCGTCAAGGCCGTCGTGGACCGCAAGGTCGCCGAGCGGCTGCCGGTCGAGCTGCCCGAGGCCCCGGTGGCGGCCCGGTGAGCGCGCCGGGCGAGCACGAGTTCAGCGTCGCGTCCAGCCGCGACGTCCACATCGGACGGGTGGTCGGCCTGCGGATCGACGACGTCGTGATGCCGGGCGGGCACACCGCCGTCCGCGAGGTGATCGAGCACCTCGGGGCGGTGGCGATCGTGGCGCTGGACGAGCAGGACCAGGTCACGCTGATCCACCAGTACCGCCACCCGATCGGGAAACGGCTGTGGGAGCTGCCCGCCGGCCTGATCGACCACCTCGGCGAGGACCCGGTCGGCACGGCTCGCCGGGAGCTCGTCGAGGAGGTCGGGATGGCGGCCGCGGAGTGGGTGACCTTGGTCGACGTCGCGGCGTCGCCCGGCTTCACCGACGAAGTGGTCCGGGTCTTCCTCGCCCGCGGACTGTCCGATGTGGACCGTGACGTGCTCGGGGACGAGGAGGCCGACCTGGTCGTGGCCAAGTTCCCGCTCGCCGAGGCGGTCCGGATGGCCCTGGCGGGCGAGCTGGTGAACGGCGCCACGGTGTCCGGCGTGCTGGCCACGCACGCGGTGGTCACGGGAGCGGCTCAGCCTCGCCCGGCGGACGCCCCGTGGGAGGACCGCCCGACGGCGTTCGCCAAGCGCCGCGAAGCCTGAGACTCGAAAGTCCGTGAATGTCGCATTGAGGGACTTCAAGTCCCTCAATGCGAAATTAAAGGGATTTGAGCGCGGGTGA
>NZ_JBFBBN010000060.1:18994-48463 GCF_040682715.1 Amycolatopsis sp. NPDC051128
GATGCGGCGGGGCCACCGTGGCCTCTCGGCCTACCTCACGTGATCAAGGCCGTAACTTGCGTGATTGATGCATTGAGGGACTTCAAGTCCCTCAATGCGACATTCACGGACTTGGAGCCGGGGTCATCAGGGGCGCAGCGGGCGGCCCTGGGCGTCCAGGCCGCCGTTGCTCAGGAGCAGGATGCCGTCGATGATCGGCCAGAGCACGCCGACGCCGGTCATCAGGACGACGAAGAGCTGGAGCAGGCCCAGCCCGGTCTGGCCGGTGTAGAACCGGCCCACCCCGAACGGCAGCACGATCTGGAGCACCCCGGCCACGGTCTTGGACCGGTAGGAGTACGGGGCCGGCATCGACGGCGCGTACGGCATCGGGGCCGGCGGCGGGTACGGGTCCGGCGGCGGCCCGTACATCGGCAGCTGCATCGTCTGCGCGTACGACGGCGGCGGCCCGAAGAACCCCGGGTGCGGCTGCGGCAGGTCGCGGAACAGCGGCCGCAGGTCGCCGAGGGTGGTCGCCGCGTAGGCGTCCGTCACCCGCGTCTCGTACTCGTCCGGCGTGATGCGGCCCATGCCGAAGTGGTCGGCGAGCAGCCTCGCCGCTTCCTCGCGCTCGGCCGTGCCGATGCGGAGCTCGTCCGACTCCATGCGATCCACGGTAACCGCGTCCAGCTGAGAACGGGGTTTCTGCCGGGTCACGAGCCCCGGGCGGCCTAAGGTGACCGGCGTGGCTTCCAGCCCGCACAGCACGGCCGACGTGATTGCCGCGTATCTCGACCACCTGGTCGTCGAACGCGGGACCGCGCGCAACACCTTGGACAGCTACGCCCGCGACCTGCGCCGGTACGCCGCGCACCTGGACGGCCTGGGCGTCGCGAAGATCGCCGATGTCACGGCCGCGCACGTCACGGCGTTCGGCGCCGCTCTCCGGGAGGGCGACGGCGAGCACCAGCCCTTGGCCGCCTCGTCGGCCGCCCGGGCGCTGGTCGCCGTGCGGGGACTGCACAAGTTCGCGCACGCCGAGGGCGTCACCGAGCACAACCCCGCCCGCGAGGTCCGGCCGCCGACGCCGGCGAGGCGGCTGCCCAAGGCGCTGCCGGTCGACGACGTGCTGCGGCTGCTGGAGACGCCGCCGCCGGACGGCGAACGCGCGCTGCGCGACCGGGCGTTGCTGGAGCTGCTCTACTCCACCGGGGCCCGGATCTCCGAGGCGGTCGGCCTGGACGTCGACGACGTCGACGACGCCGAACGCACCGTGCTGCTCGACGGCAAGGGCGGCAAGCAGCGGATCGTCCCGATCGGCCGTCCCGCGCTCGCCGCGTTGCACGCCTACACCGTCCGCGCGCGGCCGGTGCTCGCCGCACACGGCCGCGGCACCGCGGCGCTGTTCCTCAACGCCCGCGGCAGCCGGCTCTCGCGGCAGAGCGCGTGGCAGGTCCTCAAGGACACCGCCGAACGGGCGGGCATCACCGCCGTGGTCTCGCCGCACACCCTGCGCCACTCCTTCGCCACGCACCTGCTCGAAGGCGGCGCCGACGTCCGCGTCGTCCAGGAACTGCTCGGTCACGCCTCGGTGACGACGACGCAGGTGTACACGCTGGTCACGGTCAACACCCTGCGCGAGGTGTACGCGACGGCGCACCCGCGGGCACTCGGCTGAATGGCGTCAGGACCGGCGAAGGGCCTTCATACGCTGGACCGACGGTCGAGTGACATTGCCCCCTCGGGTCCGGCGCGTTGCTTTGCCGGGGCTCCGACTCCGCGCATAGGCTGCGGCGGACGCTGACGAACAAGGAGCTTTCCCGCCATGTCGACACCGAACCAGCCGGCCGGTCCGGCCGCGTCCGCCGGGTCGGCCGCGGCGAACCTCAACCAGGTCACCATCGCGACGCCCGCGGTCCACGACGGCGACGATCCGAGAGAGCGCAACGGCAAGAAGGTGAAGCTCGAGGGCATCGGCCCGACCGGCCGCCCGATCCGTGAGCATCCCGATCCGGCGCCGCTGGAGCGCCACGGCCCGGCGAAGATCATGGCGATGTGCAACCAGAAGGGCGGCGTCGGCAAGACGACGTCGACCATCAACCTGGGCGCCGCCCTCGCCGAGTACGGCCGCAAGGTACTGCTCGTCGACTTCGACCCGCAGGGCGCGCTCGCCGTCGGTCTCGGCATCCAGCCGCACGAACTCGACCAGACGGTCTACAACGCCATCATGGAGCGGGCGGTCAGCGCCACCGACGTGCTGTTGAAAACCCGCGTCGACGGCGTTGACCTGCTGCCGAGCAACATCGACCTGTCCGCGGCGGAGGTCCAGCTCGTCGCCGAGGTAGGGCGCGAGCACACGTTGTTACGGGTCCTTCGTCCGGTCATGAACGACTACGACTATGTTCTTGTCGACTGCCAGCCCTCGCTCGGCTTGCTCACGGTGAACGCGCTGACCGCCGCGGACGGCGTGATCATCCCGCTCGAGTGCGAGTTCTTCAGTCTGCGAGGCGTCGCCCTCCTGATCGACACCATCGAGAAGGTCCAGGAACGCCTCAACCCCAAACTGGACATAGTCGGGATTCTCGCCACCATGTACGACCCGAGAACCCTGCATTCGAAGGAGGTCATGGCTCGCGTGGTGGAGGCATTCGGCGAGACCGTGTTCGACACGGTCATCAACCGCACCGTGCGGTTCCCCGAGACGACGGTCGCGGGTGAGCCGATCACGACCTGGGCGCCCAAGTCGGCCGGCGCCGCGGCGTACCGCCAGCTGGCCCGCGAGGTGATCGCTCGGTGAGCAGGCGTGCCTCCCTGCCCGGAGCGTCGGAACTCTTCCGGATCACCTCCAGCCCAGCTCTCGATCTCCCTCCCCAGGCACCGCCCGAGCCCGTCGAGAAGCCCCAGCCGAAGCCCGCGGACAACGGCCGCGCCGAGCAGCTCGCCCGCAGCGCGGCCCCGCACGGGTCCGGCCGGACCAAGCACGACGCGAAGATCACCGTGTACGTCTCCGGGGACGAGCTCGTGGCCATGGAGCAGGCCCGGCTGACGCTGCGCGCCAAGCACGACCTGGTCGTCGACCGGGGCCGGCTGGTCCGCGAGGCGGTCGCGGTGCTGCTGGCCGACTTCGACCAGAACGGCGAGGAATCGGTGCTGGTGCAGCGGCTGCGGGTGGTCGGCTCAGACGGCGGCGAAACCGAGGGCTGATGGACGAGCCGGCATCGGTCCCGGCCGAATCGCCGCCGGAGCCGGTCGAGCAGGCCCCGGAAGTTCCCGAAGCGCACCAGACGGTGCACGGCGGGATGATCCCCCAGGGCGTGAACACCGAAGAACTGAGCACGTCGAAGTTCAAGGTGCGGCTGGCCAACTTCGAGGGGCCGTTCGACCTGCTGCTGCAGCTGATCTCGCAGCACCAGCTCGACGTCACCGAGGTGGCGCTGCACACCGTCACCGACGACTTCATCGCCTACACGCGGGCGCTGGGCAGCGACTGGAACCTCGACGAGACGACCGAGTTCCTGGTCATCGCGGCGACCCTGCTCGACCTCAAGGCGGCGCGGCTGCTGCCCTCGGCCGAGGTGGAGAACGAGGACGATCTCGCCCTGCTCGAAGCCCGCGACCTGCTGTTCGCGCGGATCCTGCAGTACCGCGCGTACAAGCAGGTGGCGGCCCTGTTCGGCGAGCTGGAGCAGGGCGCGCTGCGGCGGTACCCGCGGTCGGTCGCGCTGGAGGAGCGGTTCGTCGGGCTGCTGCCCGAGGTGATGCTGGGCGTGACGCCGGAGAAGTTCGCCGACATCGCCGTGGCGGTGTTCCGGCCGAAGCCGCCGCCGACGGTGTCCATCGCGCACATCCACATGGGCCGCATTTCGGTCCGCGAGCACGCGGCGGTGCTGCGGGTGATGCTGGCCGAGCGAGGCAAGGCGACGTTCGGCGAGCTGGTCGACGACTGCGAGCACACGGTCGAGATCGTGGCGCGGTTCCTGGCGCTGCTGGAGCTCTACCGCGAGGCGACGGTCCAGTTCGAGCAGACCGAGGCGCTGGCCGAGCTGCACGTCCACTGGACCGGCGGCTCGGTCGAGGAAGCCTCCGTGGCGGCCCAGCAGGACCGCGCCGCCGGAGACGAAGAGGAGTACGGGTGAGCCCCGGAGACACCACAGACACCACAGACACCACAGACACCACGCCGGCCGACGAGACCACGGCCGACAAGGTCGCGGTGGCCGAGGCGCCGGAACCACCCGCGGCCGAAGAACCGGCCGGGGCCGCGGCGGAGCTGGCGCTGGCCGAGGCACTGTCCGGCGAGCCGGTGACCGAGGACGGCGAACCGGAGGAACCCCTGGTCGAGGAGACACCGACCGAGGAGACGGCCACCGAGCCCGAGGCCGCCGAAGACGCGCCTGACCTGGCCGATCCCGAGTCCGACCTCGTCGCCGCCGGTGACGTCGACTCGATGCCCGACGTCAGCTCCGACGAGGCCCTCGAGGCCGCGCTGGAGGCCCTGCTCCTGATCGTCGACTCGCCCGCGAGCGAGGATCTGCTCGCCGAAACGCTCGGCCAGCCGCGGTCACGGATCGTCGTCGCGCTGCGCACCATGGCGCAGAAGTTCACCGACCGGACCAGCGGGATCGACCTGCGCCGCGTCGGTGAAGGGTGGCGGTTCTACACTAGGGACGTCTATGCCCCGTTCGTGGAGAAGCTCCTGCTGGACGGCCAGCGGTCGAAGCTGACCAGGGCCGCGCTGGAGAGCCTCGCCGTGATCGCGTACCGGCAGCCGGTGACCCGAGCCAGGGTCTCGGCGGTGCGCGGCGTGAACGTGGACGGCGTGATCCGGACGCTGCTCGCGCGCGGCCTCATCGAAGAGATGGGAACCGACCCCGAGACGACCGGCACGCTGTACGTGACGACCGAGCTGTTCCTGGAGCGACTGGGGCTGTCGTCACTGAACGACCTGCCTGCCATCGCTCCGTTGCTACCCGAAGTGGACTCCATCGATGACATCCAGTGAACACCCCGACGGCATCCGGCTGCAGAAGGTCCTGTCGCAGGCCGGGGTCGCCTCCCGGCGCACGGCGGAAGACCTGATCGTCGCCGGCCGGGTCGAGGTGAACGGCGAGGTCGTCACCGAGCTGGGCCGCCGGGTCGACCCGGACGCCGCGATCATCCACGTCGACGGCACCCGCGTGAACCTCCGCGACGACCTGATCTACCTCGCCCTGAACAAGCCCAAGGGCGTGCACTCGACGATGTCGGACGACCGCGGCCGCCCCTGCGTCGGCGACTACCTGCGCGGCCGGTACGAGGAGACGCCCGGCGTCGTGCACGTCGGCCGGCTCGACGAGAACACCGAGGGCCTGCTGCTGCTGACCAACGACGGCGACCTCGGGCACCGGCTGATGCACCCGTCGTACCGGGTGCTCAAGACCTACCTCGCGGAGGTCGACGGCCTGGTCCCGCGCGGGCTCGGCAAGGAGCTGCGCAAGGGCTGGGAACTGCCGGACGGCATCGTGAAGGTCGACCAGTTCCGGGTCAAGGACATGCACTCCGGCAAGTCGCTGGTCGAGCTGGTGATCCACGAGGGCAAGAAGCACATCGTGCGCCGCCTGCTCAAGGACACCGGCCACCCGGTGCTCAAGCTGGTCCGCACCGCGGTCGGCGACGTCCAGCTCGGCAACCAGCGCGTGGGGTCGATCCGGCGGCTGACCAAGGGCGAGGTCGGCGCGCTCTACCGCAACGTCGAGCTGTAGTCCCGACTTTCCGCGGTGGCGCGAGGGCGCCCGGCCCTGCCAGCGTGGTCGGATGCGATCCGGTCTGGTCCTGCTCGCGCTCATCCTCTTCTCGACGTTCACCCCCGGGGCGGCGCATGCGGCGCCCCGGGCCAGCGAACCGGTCTACGACTACGCGAAGGCGATCCGCGAAACCGTCTGGGTCGACATCGGCCACGACGGCGACGGCGACGGCCGCTCCGACCGCGTCGCCGCGGACATCGTGCGGCCGGGCGAAGCGACCTCGCGGATCCCGGTGATCATGGACGCCAGCCCGTACTACTCGTGCTGTGGGCGCGGCAACGAAAGCGAGCCCAAGACCTACGACAGCGCCGGGAAACCGGTGAAGTTCCCACTGTTCTACGACAACTACTTCGTGCCGCGCGGGTACGCCGTGGTGCTCGTCGACCTGGCCGGGACGAACCGCTCGGCCGGTTGCGCGGACGTCGGCGGCGCTTCGGACGTCGACTCGGCCCGCAAGGTCGTCGACTGGCTGAACGGCCGTGTCACCGGCTACAGCGCGAAGACCGGCGGCAGCGCGGTGAGCGCCGGCTGGACCACCGGGAACGTCGGGATGATCGGCAAGTCCTACGACGGCACGATCGCCAACGGCGTCGCGGCGACCGGCGTCGCCGGGCTGAAGACCATCGTGCCGATCTCCGCGATCAGCTCCTGGTACGACTACTACCGCTCCGACGGCGCCACGTTCGGCGCCAACCCGGCGGGGCTGGCGCAGACCGTCGAATCCCGCAACGGCGGGCAGAACTGCTCGGCGCAGAATCAGGTCCTCGCCAAGGGCGCGACGGCGAACGGCGACTACGGGCCGCTCTGGGCGGAGCGGGACTACGTGCCGAAGGCGCGGAACGTGCGTGCGAGCGTGCTGCTGTCGCACGGCGTCAACGACCTCAACGTCAAGGCGATCCACTTCGGACAGTGGTGGGACGCGCTGGCCGTCGAGAAGAAGATCTGGCTGTCGCAGACCGGGCACGTCGACCCGTTCGACTACCGGCGGGCGGACTGGGTGGACCTGCTGCACCGGTGGTTCGACCACTACCTGCTGGGTCTCGACAACGGCGTCCAGAACGGCCCCATGGCCAGTGTCGAGCGGCAGCCGGACCAGTGGGCCGACCAGAGCCGGTACCCGGCGGCGAACGCGGTCGCGACGACGCTGCGGCCGCACGCTTCCGGCAGTCTCGGCACCGCAGCCGGGTCCGGGACGGCGTCGTTCACCGACAACCCGAGCCTGGGCGAAGACACCTGGGTGACCAACCCGGGCAGCGCGGCGCTGACCTACTCGACCGGGACGCTGACGTCGGACCTGCAGGTGTCCGGGACCTCTTCGGTGACCGTGACGGCCACGCCGAGCACGGCCTCTGCCCGGGTTTCGGCGGTGCTCGTCGACCTCGGCCCGGCGACGATCCGCAACTTCGCGGGCGGCGGTGAGGGGATCAAGACGAGCACCACGGAGAACTGCTGGGGTTCGTCGGCGCCGGGTGACGACGGTTGCTACCGCGTGACGTCGGCGGACGTGAAGAAGGTCGACTACACCGTCTTGAGCCGCGGTTGGGCGGACCTCGCGAACTACGCTTCCCTGTCCCAGGAACGGGTTCTGACGCCGGGCACGGCGTACGCGATGACGTTCCGGCTGGCGTCCACGGACCACGTCGTGCCCCGCGGGCACTCGCTGGCGTTGATCATCGGCGGCACGGACGGCAGCTTCGTCCGCGGGCCCGCCCAGCCGGGCCGGGTGACACTGGACCTCGCACGGACGTCGGTGTCGGTGCCGCTGGCGGGAACCGTGCCGGCCGCGACGACGCACCCGGCCGCCGACGCCGGTGCGTTCGTGCCCTCGGCGAGCCGGGCGGAGCTGCGCTAGCTCGCCTCGGCCTGAACGCCCCAATGTGGCGTTGGTTGCGTCCAACGCACCGAACGCCACATTGGGTGCGCTGGACGCACCGAACGCCACATTGGGGCGCTTGAGTCCCGGCCCGGCGCCGCGCTAGTTGGCCTCGGCCGGCGCGGTTCTCGCGGCCGACTTGCGTTGCAGGGCGCGGGCGACCGGCTCGACGACGCGGGCCGCGGTCGGGCCGAAGATCGCCATCAGCAGCACGTACGCCGTCGCCAGCGCCGCCAGCTCGCCCGTGACCGCGCCCGCCGCCACCGCCAGCCCGGCGATGACGATCGAGAACTCGCCTCTCGCGACCAGCGCCGCGCCCGCTCGGGCGCGGCCCAGGCGGCCGATGCCCTGCCGCCGCGCCGCCCACCAGCCGGTGCCGACCTTCGTCAGCGTCGTCACCACCGCGAGGACCACGGCCCAGCCGAGCACCGGCGGGATCGACGCCGGGTTCGTGTTGAGCCCGAAGACGACGAAGAACACCGCGGCGAACAGGTCCCGCAGCGGCTCGAGCAAGCGCGTCGCGTTCTCCGCCGTCGAGCCCGAGATCGCGATGCCGAGCAGGAACGCGCCGACCGCGGCCGACACCTGCATCGCCGACGCGAACCCGGCCACGAGCAGGGCCGCGCCGAGGACCTTGAGCAGGAACACCTCGCGGTCCGGGCTGTCGACGGCGGCCGAGACGTACCGGCCGAACTTCAGCGCGATCACCAGCACCACGGTGATCACCAGCAGCGAGATGCCGACGGCTTCCAGCCCGCCGAGGAGCGAGACCCCGCCCAGCACCGCGGTGAGGATCGGCAGGTAGAGCGCCATCACGAGGTCCTCGAACACGAGGATCGACAGCACCACCGGCGTCTCGCGGTTGCCGAGCCTGCCGAGGTCGCCGAGGACCTTCGCGACGATCCCGGACGACGAGATGTACGTGACGCCCGCCATCACCATCGCCCCGACCGGACCCCAGCCCAGCAGCAGCGCGACGGCCGCGCCGGGGGCGGCGTTGAGCACGATGTCGAGCAGGCCCGCCGTCCAGGACCGGCGCAGCCCGGTGAACAGCTCGGCCGCGGAGTACTCCAGGCCGAGCAGCAGGAGCAGCAGCACGACGCCGATTTCGCCGGCGAGGTGCGTGAAGCCGCCGATGTCGGTCAGCGGGATCAGCCCGCCGGAGCCGAAGCAGAGGCCGCCGAGCAGGTAGAGCGGGATGGGGGAGAGGCCGATCTTGCCGGCCAGGCGCCCGAGCAC
The DNA here is from genome assembly GCF_040682715.1 of Amycolatopsis sp. NPDC051128. Taxonomy (NCBI): domain Bacteria; kingdom Bacillati; phylum Actinomycetota; class Actinomycetes; order Pseudonocardiales; family Pseudonocardiaceae; genus Amycolatopsis; species Amycolatopsis sp. NPDC051128. The sequence goes on from NZ_JBFBBN010000060.1 coordinate 27,869, forward strand.
GCCCAGCACGAAGAAGACCGCCCCCAGTTCGATCAGGGACAGCGCGGTGTGGTTCATCGTGCCGCTCAGCCGTACTTGAGGATCTTGGCGGCGGCTTCGAGGCCCTCACCCGTGCCGACCGCGACCAGCAGGTCGCCCCCGGTGAGCGTGAAGTCCGGCGTGGGTGAGGGATGCACCTGGCCGGCGCGCGCCACCGCGACCACCGAGACGCCGGTGCGGGTGCGCATCGCGGTGTCGCCGAGCGTGCGGCCGTCGAAGGGGCCGGACGGCTTGATCGGCAGCTGCCGCGTGCTGATCCCCGGCAGGTCGCGGTGTTCCTCCGTGAGCTGCGCGACCAGCTGCGGCGCGCCGAGCAGGTTGGCCAGTGCGCCCGCCTCGTCCGCGGTGAGCGGGATCGAGGCGGCGCAGGCATCGGGATCGTCCGGTTTGGACACGATCAGCTCGATGTGACCGTCCCGCTGGGTGACGACGCCGATGCGGCGGCCGGTACGGGTGGCGAAGTCCTTGCGGACCCCGATGCCGGGCAGGGGCGTTACTTCGACGTTCACCCAACCACCGTAACCCAGGTGTCCGTTTCGCGTGATTTCAGCCGAGCAGCAGGAGCAGGCTCGCGACGACCATCACGACGGCGGTCAGGCCGTGGACTCCGAAGGCGACAGCCTTCTTTCCCCGGTGGCGCAGGACGATCAGCATGTCGAGGAAGGGCCAGACGGCCGCGGCGAGGAAGGCCCAGCCCAGCGCGTGCGGGTCGCCGTAGATCATCAAGGCCAGCGGGACGAGACCGGCCCCGATGTCGCGGCCGCCCTTGACGTTCAAGAAAGTGTCGGCGTTCTCGGGAACTTCGCCGAAGCCGAAGCCCGCGGCGATCTTCCTCGGCGCGAAGAGGTAGTTGAGCCCGATGTAGATGATCCCGAGCGAGACGATCGCGACGAGGACGTAGCCGGCGATGATCATGGTGTTTCCTCCAGTTTTCTAGCATCGCTAGGATTGCTAGCAACGCTAACCTAGCGACGCTAGTTTGTCTAGCAGTGCTAGCATGTGACGTATGACCCAGCGACAACGGCGTGTGCGCGACCGGACCGAGCGAGGGCGGCGGATCGTCGCCGCGGCCAGGGAGCTGGCCGAGGCGGAGGGCTGGGACGCGGTCACCACCCGGCGGCTCGCGGGCCTGATCGAGTACAGCCAACCGGTGCTCTACAGCCACTTCCCGGGCGGCAAGGACGCGATCATGGCGGCGGCCGCGCTGGAGGGCTTCACCGAGCTGGCCGCGACGCTGGTGGCGGCCCGCCCCGGCGGCCTTGGCGGGGTGGCGGGGTCCTATCTGGCCTTCGCCGAGGCGAAACCCGGCCTCTACGACGCGATGTTCACGCTCGCCTCGGAGCTGCGGTTCGCCGAGGACGACACCCCGGAGGTGATGAAGGCGTGCTTCGCGGAGCTCCTGGCGGTCGTCGAGCCGACGGCGAGGGAGGAGGAGGCGGGTGCGTTGACCGAGGTGTTCTGGAGCACGCTGCACGGCCTGGCGACGCTGGATCGGGGGCGCCGGCTGTCGCCGGCCCACCGTGACGAGCGCCTCGCGCTCGTGGTGGATCGCTTCGGCGCGCGGGGCGACTGATCTCCTCCGTACCCCGACCGGCAGAATGGAGACCGGCCAGGCCGAGACGAGAACGCTAGGAGAGTGCCGGTGACGGGAGCCCTACGTGGTGTGGTCGCGCTGGACGGCCCCTCGGGGACCGGGAAGACCACCGTCGCCCGCAAGCTCGCCCAGCGGCTCGGGGCCGGCTACCTCGACACCGGCGCGATGTACCGGATGGTCACCCTCGCCGTGCTGCGCGCCGGGATCGACCCCGCCGACGCGGCCGCCGTCGCCCAGTTCGCCGACACCGCCGACTTCGGCATCGGCACCAGCCCCGACCGGCCCGAGATCAGCCTCGCCGGCGAGGACGTCGCCGCCGACATCCGCGGGCCCGAGGTCACCAGGGCCGTTTCGCCCGTGTCGGCCGTGCCGCACGTGCGTGAGCTGCTGGTCACCCGGCAGCGGCGGATCATCGGCGAGGTCCTCGGCAGGGTCGGCGGGATCGTCGTCGAGGGCCGCGACATCGGCACGGTCGTCGCGCCGGACTCGCCGCTGAAGGTCTACCTCACGGCGTCGGCCGACGTCCGCGCGTCGCGGCGCAGCACCCAGGACACCGCGGCCGGGCGGAAGTCGTCGGTCGCCGACGCGCTCGCCTCCGTCGAGCGCCGCGACCACCTCGACTCGACCCGCGCCGCCTCTCCGCTGCGCGCCGCCGAAGACGCCGTCCACGTCGACACGTCCGAACTGTCCATCGACCAGGTGATCGTCGCGCTCAGCGAACTGGCCGGCCACCGCGGCCTGCTTGCGGGGTGCAACGCAGAGGTAGCTCGATGAAAGCTGACGGACTGCCGGAAGGCTCCGTCGGCTGGCTCCACGACGCCGGGCGGATCGTCGGCCGGTATCATCTGCGGGCGGTCTTCCGGATCCGCGTGCATGGCCGCGAGCGCATGCCCGCCACCGGGCCGGTGCTGGTGGTCGCCAACCACAGCTCGTTCATCGAACCGCAGCTGATCTTCGGAATGCTGCCGCGGCGTTCGGCGTTCTTGGTCAAGGCCGAGCTGTTCGCCGGGATCGTCGGGAAGTTCTTCCTGGCGATCGGGCAGATCCCGCTCAAGCGCGGCGAGATCGACCGCAAACCGCTGATGACGGCGGTAGGCGTGCTGAAGGACGGCGGTGTCGTCGGGATCTTCCCGGAGGGCACCCGCGGTGCCGGGGACGTCGGCGCGGCCGAACGCGGCGCGGCCTGGCTGGTCCGCGCGTCCGGTGCCGTCGTGCTGCCGGTCGCGACGCGCGGGACGCTCAAGCCCGCGGACGGCAAGCGGCGCTGGCGCCCGCGCGTGGACATCCTCGTGGGGGAGCCGTTCTCGCCGAAGGTCGGACCCGGGAAGACCGGGCTCGACCAGGGCACCGAGGAGCTGCGCGGCGAGCTCGCGGCGCTCGTGAAGACTTTGGACGATTGGCGTACCGAAAACGGTTTCGTTACGCCATAAGGGAAATTGGGTTTCTGATGGCTGAGTTTGATCCCGCCTCCGCGGGAAAGAATACGTCGGCGGCGCTGGACAGCGTCGGCGAGATCGACGGCACCTGGTCGGACGAGACCGAGTTCGCCGCGCTCGACGCGCAGATCGAAGCGGCGGACGAGGCCGAGGAGGCCGCGCTCGCGCAGCCGGTGCTCGCCGTCGTCGGCCGGCCGAACGTGGGCAAGTCCACGCTGGTCAACCGCATCCTCGGCCGCCGCGAAGCCGTGGTGCAGGACGTGCCGGGCGTGACCCGCGACCGCGTCGCCTACGACGCCTACTGGGGCGGGCGCAGGTTCACCCTGGTCGACACGGGCGGCTGGGAGCCGGACGCGACCGGGCTGCAGGCCTCGGTCGCCGCGCAGGCCGAGCTGGCCATGCAGACCGCGGACGCGGTGCTGCTGGTGATCGACGCCTCGGTCGGCGCGACGGCGACCGACGAGGCCGTGTCGAAGGTGCTGCGCCGCTCGAAGAAGCCGGTGCTGCTGGCCGCGAACAAGGTCGACGACGACCGGCTGCTCGCCGACACCGCGTCGCTGTGGTCGCTCGGCCTCGGCGAGCCGCACCCGGTCAGCGCGCTGCACGGCCGCAGCTCCGGCGACCTGCTCGACGCGATCCTCAAGGCCCTGCCCGAGTCGCCGCGCGAGGGCGGCGCCGTGACGTCGGGCCCGCGGCGCGTCGCGCTGGTCGGCAAGCCGAACGTCGGCAAGTCGAGCCTGCTGAACAAGCTGTCCGGGGAGGAGCGCTCGGTCGTCGACTCGGTGGCGGGCACCACCGTGGACCCGGTCGACTCGCTGGTCGAGCTGGACGGCGAGACCTGGCGGTTCGTCGACACGGCGGGCTTGCGCAAGCGCGTCAACTTCGCCGCGGGCGCCGAGTACTACGCCTCGCTGCGCACCAAGACCGCGATCGACGCGGCCGAGGTCGCGATCGTGCTGCTGGACGCGGCCGAGCCGCTGTCCGAGCAGGACCTGCGGGTGCTGACCATGGTCGTCGAGGCCGGGCGCGCGTGCGTGCTGGCGTTCAACAAGTGGGACCTGGTCGACGAGGACCGCCGGTACGCGATGGTGCGCGAGCTGGACCGCGGCCTGGTCCGCGTCCCGTGGGCGGAGAAGGTCAACATTTCGGCGCTGACCGGCCGCTCGGTGCGCAAGCTCGCGCCCGCGCTGCGGACCGCGCTGAAGTCGTGGGACCAGCGGGTCCCGACCGGCCAGCTCAACGCGTGGCTGTCCGACCTGGTCGCGGCCACCCCGCCGCCGGTCCGTGGCGGCAAGCAGCCGAAGGTGCTGTTCGCGACGCAGGCCGGCATCCGCCCGCCGACGCTGGTGCTGTTCACCACCGGCTTCCTCGAGGCGGGCTACCGCCGGTTCATCGAGCGCAGGTTCCGCGAGCAGTTCGGCTTCACCGGCAGTCCAGTCCGGGTGAATGTCCGGGTCCGCGAAAAGAAGGCGAAGCCGGTCGGCGGAAAAGCCGCCCGCCCCACCAAATCCCGGTGAGCCGTTTGCCGTAACTCGCGTGATCGGGGCCGTGATTCGCGTGATTGAAGCCGGAACTCGCGAGTTACGGCCCCAGTCACGCGAGTTACGTCTTCAATCACGCGAGATGCGGCCTGGATCACGCTGGTCACGCATGATCGCGTGAGGTCCGACACTCCGTCGTGACCCTGTGGATATCTTTCCTTCACCTGCCGGTATGGTGAAGGGTCGTTGCGGGCGCCTCATTCGGAGAGCTGACCCGATTGAGGCTCCCGAAAGGTGAGTGGTGGGCTTGCGCGCCCATGGTTCTGTGCTGTCCGTGGTGAGTGGCCGATGACCGTCACCGTCGAACCTGCCGTCCCCGCGGAGGTCGCGCTCGCGCCGTCCCCGGTGGCCGGCCAGGCGCTGTTCTGGTCGGGTCTCGGCGCGAGCGAGCGAACCCTGCTCGACATCCTCGCCGACACCGCCGAGCGGCACCCGAACGCCGCCGCGATCGACGACGGCACCACCACCCTGACCTACCGGCGCCTGCTCGAGGAGATCGACGGCTACGGCCGCCGGCTGCGCGGCTACGGCGTCGGCCTCGGCGACCGCGTCGGCATCCGGATCTCCTCCGGCACCGCCGAGCTGTACGTCGCGATCCTCGCCACCCTGTCCGTCGGCGCCGCCTACGTGCCGGTCGACGCGGACGACCCGGACGAGCGCGCCGAGCTGGTCTTCGAAGAGGCCCAGGTCGCGGCCGTCGCCACCAACGGCAAGATCAACGTCCACAGCACGCCCGGCGGCCGGGACGGCGTCCCCGGCCCGGCTGACGACGCCTGGATCATCTTCACCTCCGGCTCCACCGGCAAACCCAAGGGCGTCGCGGTCACGCACGCCTCCGCGGCCGCGTTCGTCGACGCCGAAGCCGAGCTGTTCCTCACCGAAGAGCCGATCGGCCCCGGCGACCGGGTGCTGGCCGGGCTGAGCGTCGCCTTCGACGCCTCCTGCGAAGAGATGTGGCTGGCCTGGCGGCACGGCGCGTGCCTGGTCCCGGCGCCCCGCGCGCTGGTCCGCACCGGCGTCGACCTCGGTCCGTGGCTGGTCGCGCAGCGGATCACCGTCGTCTCGACCGTGCCGACGCTGGCCGCGCTGTGGCCCGCCGACGCGCTCGAAGACGTCCGCCTGCTCATCTTCGGCGGCGAGGCCTGCCCGCCGGAGCTGGCCGAGCGCGTCGCCGTCGAAGGCCGCGAAGTCTGGAACACCTACGGCCCGACCGAGGCCACCGTGGTTGCCTGCGCCGCGCAGCTGACCGGCGAAGCCCCGGTCCGCATCGGCCTGCCGCTCGCCGGCTGGCAGCTGGCCGTGGTCGACGACGACGGTGCGCCGGTCGCCATGGGCCAGACCGGCGAGCTCGTCATCGGCGGCGTCGGCCTGGCCCGCTACCTCGACGCGGAGAAGGACGCGGAGAAGTTCGCGCCGCTGCCGTCGCTGGGCTGGCAGCGCGCCTACCGCTCGGGCGACATGGTCCGCGCCGAGTCCGAAGGCCTGCTGTTCCTCGGCCGCCTCGACGAGCAGGTCAAGCTCGGCGGCCGCCGCATCGAGCTGGGCGAGGTCGACGCGGCGCTGCAGTCCCTGCCGGGCGTGCAGGGCGCGGCCGCCGCGATCCGCCGCACCAAGGCAGGCAACCAGGTCCTCGTCGGCTACGTCGTTCCGGCACCCGGAGAAACCTTCGACCTCGAGCAGGCCGCGATCCGGCTGCGCGAGCACCTTCCCGCCGCGCTGGTGCCGCTGCTCGCCGTGGTCGACGACCTGCCGACCCGCACCTCCGGCAAGGTCGACCGCAACGCCCTCCCGTGGCCACTGTCCACTGTGGAGGCTTCCGGGCTGACCCCGACCGAGGCGTGGCTCGCCGAAGGCTGGGCCGAGATCATCGGTGTCTCGGTCGACAGCCCGAAGGCGGACTTCTTCACCCACGGCGGGGGCAGCCTGACCGCCGCGCAGGTGGTCGCCCGGATCCGCACCCGGCACCCGCAGGTGTCGGTCGCCGACATCTACCAGTACCCGAAGCTGGGCGCGCTGGCCGCGATGCTGGACGCGCTGAGCGGCCAGGCCACCGAGCGCCGGGACATCGAGCCGACCCGGCGACGCGCCGGTGTCATCCAGTCGCTGCTGATGGTCCCGCTGATGGGTCTCGTCGGGCTGCGCTGGGCCACGCTCGCCGCCGCGCTGTCGAACGTCCTGTCCCTGCTCGGGTTCGCCTGGGCGCCGACGCTGAGCTGGGCCTGGGTCGCGCTGGCCTGGGTGGTGCTGTTCAGCCCGGCCGGGCGGATCGCGATCGCCGCCGGCGGTGCGCGCGTCCTGCTGTCCGGCGTCCGGCCCGGCACCTACCCGCGCGGCGGCAGTGTCCACTTGCGACTGTGGACGGCCGAGAAGCTCGCGGAGTTCAGCGGCGCGGACAGCGTCGCCGGCGCGTCCTGGATGACGACGTACGCCAAGGCGCTCGGCGCGCGGATCGGCAAGGACGTCGACCTGCACTCGCCGCCGCCGGTCACCGGCTTCCTCAAGCTGGGCCGCGGCGCGGCGATCGAGCCCGAGGTCGACCTCACCGGCCACTGGGTCGACGGCGACGTCGTGCACATCGGCAAGGTCCACGTCGGCGCGGAGGCCCGCGTCGGCGCGCGCAGCACGCTGTTCCCCGGCGTCCGCATCGGCAAGGGCGCGGAGATCGCGGCCGGGTCGACCGTGCGCGGTGCCGTGAAGGCCGGTCAGCACTGGGCCGGTTCGCCCGCCGCCCCCATCGGCAAGGATGGCAAGGACGCGAAGGACGCGCTGAAGTGGCCGTCGAGCCGTCCGCCGCGGTCGCGCTTCTGGGCCACGGTTTACGGCATGACGTCGATCGTCCTGGGCTTCCTCCCGGGCTTGGCCGCGCTGCCGGGCGTGGCGGTGCTGGGTTACGCGATCGCCGGGGCGCCGACGCTGCTCGCGGCGTTCACCCAGGCGCTGCTCTTCGTGCCGGTCGCGACCATCGCCTACTTCGGCACGTACATGCTGCTCGTGCTCGCCGGCGTCCGGTCGCTGAGCATCGGCATGGTCGAGGGCTACCACCCGGTGCACGGCCGCGTCGCGTGGCAGGTCTGGGCCACCGAGCGCCTGATGAGCATGGCCCGCGAAGGCCTGTTCCCGCTGTACGCCAGCCTGTTCACGCCGGTGTGGCTTCGGCTGCTCGGCGCGAAGGTCGGCCGCAACGTCGAGGCGTCGACCGTGCTGGCCCTGCCGAAGATGACCAAGGTCGACAGCGGCGCGTTCCTGGCCGACGACACCATGGTCGCCACCTACGAGCTCGGCCACGGCTGGCTGCACGTCGCCCCGGCCCGGATCGGCAAGCAGGCCTTCCTCGGCAACTCGGGGATGACGGCGCCCGGCCGCTCGGTGCCGAAGCGCGGCCTGGTCGGCGTCCTGTCGTCGACGCCGCTGAAGGCCAAGAAGGGCTCGTCGTACCTCGGCATGCCGCCGCTGCCGGTACGCCGCGCGATCGGCGACGCCGACACGAGCCGCACCTACACCCCGGCGCTGCACCTCAAGGCGGCCCGGTCGCTGATCGAGCTGTGCCGGATCGTCCCGGTGATGTGCGGGGTCGCGCTGACCGTGGCGGTCGCGTTCGGCCTGCTGCTGGCGGCGTCGGCGTTCGGCTTCGGCGTCGCCGCGCTGCTGGCCGGGCCCGCCCTGCTGGCGGCCGGGATCGTCGCGGCGCTGACCGCGACCGCGATGAAGTGGCTGCTGGTCGGGAAGTTCCGCGAGGTCGACCACCCGCTGTGGAGCTCCTTCGTCTGGCGCAACGAGCTGGCCGACACCTTCGTCGAGACCCTCGCGGTGCCGTGGCTGATCGGCTCGCTCGGCGGCACCCCGCTGCTGGCCGCCTGGCTGCGCACCATGGGCGTCAAGATCGGCCGCGGTGTCTGGCTCGAGACGTACTGGCTGCCCGAAGCCGACCTCGTCGAGCTCGGCGACGGCGCGACGATCAACCGCGGCTGCGTCGTGCAGACGCACCTGTTCCACGACCGGATCATGAGCATGTCGCGGGTGACCCTCGGCGAGGGCGCGACGCTCGGCCCGCACGGCATCGTGCTGCCCGGCGCCGGCATCGGCGCCCGCACCACGGTCGGCCCGGGGTCGCTGGTGACCCGCGGCGACGAGGTGCCGGCCGACACCCGCTGGCTCGGCAACCCGATCTCGGCGTGGCCGGGTAAGCAGGCCAGGTAAGCGGAAGGTCACGAAGCAGGATCCTGGCGCGCCGGGCTCACCCCGTCCGTGCGAGCCTGGTTGGAGCACGCACGGAGAAAGGCAACGGGTGATTTCGAAGGCTCCCGCTCCCGGCGCGGACACCTCCGGTGACCCGTACCTCCCGGCGCACGGCAACGGCGGCTACCGGGTCCGGCACTACGAGCTGACCCTCGACTACAAGGTCGCGCCGAACCGGCTGTCCGCCTCGGCGGTGATCAGCGCCGAGGCGACGCAGGCGCTTTCCCGCGTCAGCTTCGACTTCGGCGAGTTCCGGATCAACCGCGTGCTGGTCGGCGGGAAGCCGGCGAAGTACCTGAAGCGGGGCGCGAAGCTGCACGTCAAGCCGGTGAAGTCGCTAGCGGCGGGCGCGGAGTTCACGGTCGAGGTCCACTACGTCGGCAACCCGCGCCCGGTGGGCAGTCGCTGGGGCGACGTCGGCTGGGACGAGCTGACCGACGGCGCGCTCGTGGCGAGCCAGCCGGTCGGCGCGCCGTCGTGGTTCCCGTGCAACGACCACCCGTCCGACAAGGCCACCTACCGGGTGACCCTGACGACGGCGTCGCCGTACCTGGTCGCGGTCACCGGCACGCTGGTCGAGCGGTCCACCGCGGCCAGCACCACGAAGTGGGTCTACGAACGGCGTGAGCCGACGGCGACGTACCTGATGAGCGTGCAGATCGGCCGGTACGACGAAGTCGAGCTGACCGGCCGCGGCTGGTTCCCGCACACGGGGGTGGAGTTGCGCCGGCTGAGCCTCGGTTTGGGGCGCGCGAGCGGACAGGTGGAGGCGGTTTTCGAAACCGTGCCGCAGCGGGCCGCCGTGCCGCCGCGGCTGCGTCGCGCGTTCGACCGCGACTTCGGGCGCCAAGGCCGGATGATGGAGTTCCTGCAGCGGCTGTTCGGCGCGTACCCGTTCCCCGAGTACGTCATCGTCGTCACCGACGACGACCTCGACGACCCGATCGAGGCGCAGGGCATGGCGATCTTCGGCGCCAACCACGTCGACGGCCGACGCACCCACGAGCGGCTCGTCGTGCACGAGCTGGCCCACCAGTGGTTCGGCAACAGCCTGACGGTGGCCGACTGGCGGCACATCTGGCTGAACGAGGGCTTCGCGACCTACGCCGAGTGGCTGTGGTCGGAAGAGTCGGGCGGCCAGTCCGCGGACGCGCTGGCCCGCGCCTGGCACGCCCGGATCAAGGCCAAGCCCGCGGACGTCCGGATCGCCGACCCGGGTGTGGCGCGGATGTTCGACGAGCGCGTCTACAAGCGGGGAGCGCTGACGCTGCACGCGCTGCGGGCCGAGATCGGCGATCCGGCGTTCTTCGCCCTGCTGAAGGCGTGGGCCGTCGAGCACCGGCACGGGCTGGTCACCACGGAGCTGTTCGTGGCGGCGGCGGAGGCACAGGCGGGACGTCCGTTGCGCGCGTTCTTCACGCGCTGGCTGGAGACGCCCGCGCTGCCCTCGCTGCCGGGTTCGTAGGTCGGCCGAGTTCCCTCGCATATCCGAGCGGTGTCCCGCTCATCGGGATACGTCGGATGTCTCTGCCACTGTCCGGGTGAACTTCTCTGGCTATTCCGCGCCTCGTCTGCAAGTATGGCCGCACGCCGCCTGATGATCTCGCCGAAACGTAGTATGAATTCGGAGGATTCTTCATGGACGCAGTGTCCCGGCGGACCGTTCTTCGCGCTGCCTCGGTCGCCGCGGGGGCGGCCGCGTTCGGCGGCCTCTGGGGCCGCGCGGCCCCGCCGGCGCTCGCCGCCACGAACCCGCACGCCGACGTCGCCGCGGACGCCCGCATGGTCTGGCGGCGGCTGCCGAAGAACTGGCAGGAAGGTCCGTTCCTGGCCAACGGCTACCTCGGCGCGCAGGTCTACGCCGGGAAGACGCCGCAGGAGCTCAAGGTCATGCTGAGCCACACCCAGGTGCAGGACCAGCGGATCCAGTGGGAGGCCGGCATCGGCCTGTCCCGGCTGCCGATCGGCTTCCTCACGCTCACCCTGGCCGGCGCCATCACCGCCGTCGACTGGACGCTCGACCTCTACAACGCCGAACTGGGCGGCACGATCACCACGACGCGGGGCTCGGTCGCGTTCTCCGCGGTGGTGCACAACGACCTGGGCGTGCTGCTCGTCTCGCTGACGCCGAGCGCGGGCGAGGCCGGGGCGGCGTGGGCGTTCCAGCCGCTGGAGTCGGCGACGACCCGGACCGTCCGCAAGCCGCCCGAGTACGTCGCGAACCCCGCGCCCGAACTCGGCGACGGCTACTGCGCCCAGCCGATGCTCGCCGGTGGCGGCTACACGACGGCGTGGCGGGAACGCGCGATCGGCACGCGACGGCTGCTCGCCGCCACTGTCGCCTACAGCTTCCCGGGCACGACCCACACGGCGGCAGCGCTCGAAGCCGTCCGGAAAGCGCTTGCCGCGCGGCCGGACGCTCTCCTCGCCCGCCATCGCCGCTGGTGGAACGACTACCACCGGCGCAGCTTCGTCTCGGTGCCGGACAAGCAGGTGCAGCGGTTCTACTGGATCCAGCTGTACAAGATCGCGGCCGCCACCCGCGCGGACGGGCCCGTGGTGTCCGAGTGGGGCCCGTGGTTCCCGGAAGTCGGCAACAGCTGGACCGCGGTCTGGTGGAACCTCAACGTCCAGGTCACCTACCCGATCGTCAACAGCAGCAACCACCCCGAACTCGACGCCGTCACCGAGACCTTCCGGCGCGACCACGCGAACCTCGAGACGTCCGTGCCACCCGCGTACCGCGACGGCGACACCTACGCGCTTTCGCACCCCGGTGACTGGCGGCTGCGTCCCGGCGGCACGCGCTCGGTCGGCGTCCCCGGCACGACGTCCAAGACGGACCAGACCGGGAACCTGCTGTGGGGCCTGCACAACGTCTGGCTCGCCTACCGGCACCACCTGGACCGGCGCGTGCTGCGTGACGTCCTGTATCCGACGCTGGCGAAGGCGCTGAACTTCTACCGCCACTTCCTGTTCACCGGCCCGGACGCGTACCTGCACCTGCCGCTGACCCGGTCGCCGGAGTACGCCGACGCGCCGGACTGCACCTACGACCTGTCGCTGATCCGGTGGGCGGCCCGCACCCTCGTCGACTCGGCCCGGATCCTCTGCCTCGACGAGCCGCGCGTGCCGGCCTGGCGCGAAATCGGCGCGAAACTCGTGCCGTACCACGAAACCGCCGCCGACGGCGTCCTGATCGGCGACGGCGTTCCGCTGGCCGCGTCGCATCGGCACTTCTCGCACCTGCTGTGGCTGTACCCGCTGCGGGAGAAGGTGTGGGACGTGCCCGCCGACCGCGACCTCATGACGCGCACGTTCAACCACTGGACCGCGGACCAGCAGGCGTGGCACGGCTACAGCTACGCGGCCGCGTCGTCGATGAGCTCGGTGATGGACGCGCCCGAAGAAGCCTTGCGGTACCTGAAGTTCTTCCTCGACCGGAACATCGTGGCCGACACCGAGCTGACGGCGAACACGATGTACCGCGAGGGTTCGAACTTCGCCGTCGAGAGCCCGATCACCGCCGCGCAGTCCCTGGTGGACATGCTGATGCAGGGGTCGGGGGGCGTGCTCAAGATCTTCCCGGCGGTGTCGGCGACCTGGCGCGACGCCTCGATCGCCGGCCTCCGTGCGGAAGGCGCGTTCCTCGTGGACGCCTCCCGCCGGGCCGGCACGACGGAGTTCGTCCGTGTGCGCAGCGAAGCCGGGGAACCACTCGTGCTGCAGCACGGCATCGCCGGGGACGTCGACGTCCGCGACGAACACGGCAGGCGACTGCCGACCCGCCCGGCCGGCCCCGGCCGGGTCGCGATCGGGCTGCGGCGCGGCGGCACCGCCGTCGTCACCCCGCGGGGCGGGCGGCCGGACTTCGCGCCCCGGGACGTCCCCGCGCTCGGCCCGGCGCCGGCGTGGGGCCTGCCGAACTGACATCCGCTTCAACGAGGAGGCCGGAACATGGACATCACCCGCAGGACCGTGCTCGGCGGCGCGCTCGCCGGGCTCGCCGCCGGCGCGGCCGGTTGGCCGCCGGCGTTCGCGGAAGCGGCCGCGGTACCCGGTTGCGACGACTTCGGCTGGGCCGGGTTCCTGGGCACCGCGGACCTGTACTGGCGGCGGCTGCCGAAGACCTGGTACGAGGGACCCTTCCTGGGCAACGGGTTCCTCGGCTCGGGCATCTACGCCGAGCCTGGCCAGAACGCGATCCGGTTCAACGTCCAGCACAGCCAGGTGCAGGACCACCGGCCGGAGTTCGGCTCGCTGTTCGGGCTGGCCCGGCTGCCGATCGGGTACTTCACGCTCGAACCGGTCGGCGCGATCACCGCGATCGACTGGCGGATGGACCTGTGGAACGCCGAGCTCACCGGCACGATCACGACCGCGGCCGGCAGCCTGAGCCTGCGGGCGATCGTCCACACCGGACAGTCCTTGCTCGCCGTCGAAATCCGGCCCAGCGAAGGGGAACGCGGCTTCAAGTGGGTGTTCCACCCGGCGGTGGCGGTCAGCCCGCGCGCCGACCCGGTGTGGAACAAGCCGCCGCCGGCCGGCTACACCGCGAACCCGCCAGTGAACCTTTCGAGCAGTGGTGACGCCCAGCTGGCCGTGCAGCCGCTGCTGGCCGGCGGTGAGCACGTCACGGCCTGGCGGGAAGTCACGCGCGGGGGCGCGCGCACGCTGTACACGTCGGTGGCGTGGTCGCACCCCGAGAAGACGTCGGCGGCGCGGGCGCTGGGGATGGTCCGCCGGGCGGCGGAGTTCGGCGCGCTGACCCAGGACCACCGGCGCTGGTGGCACGACTACTACCGGGGCAGCTTCCTGTCCATTCCGGACACCCGGCTGCAGAGCTTCTACTGGATCCAGCTGTACAAGGTGGCCTCGGCGGCCCGGCGCGAGGCGCCGGTGATGGCGACGTCCGGGCCGTGGCTGGAGAACACGCCGTGGCCGGCGACGTGGTGGAACCTGAACGTCCAGCTCGAGTACTGGCTGATCCACGGCTCCAATCACCTGGAGCTGGACGCCGTCAGCCACGCGCTGGACAAGTACCGGGGCAATCTGACCAGTCAGGTCGCGCAGCCGTACCAGGCCGACTCCGCGGGCATCCCGCGGACCACGGACATGACGCTGCTCAACGGCGTCGCCGGTCCCACCAGCGGGTTCCCCGTCGGCATCCCGGGGAAGGATTCGCCGACGCCGGAAGTCGGCAACCTGACCTGGGCGCTGCACAACGTGTGGCTGTCCTACCGGCACACGATGGACCGGAAACTGCTGCGCGACACGCTGTTCCCGTTGCTGCGCAGGGCGATCAACTACTACCTGCACTTCCTCGCCCCTGGCCCGGACGGCAAGCTGCACCTGCCGCCGACGTTCTCGCCCGAGTACGGCGTCAACGCCCCGGACTGCAACTACGACCTGTCGCTCATCCGGTGGGGCTGCAAGACGCTGCTGCGGATCGAGCCCGGCGACCCGCTGGCGTCGAAGTGGCAGGAGGTCCTGGCGACGCTGGTGGACTACCCGGCGGACGCGAACGGGTACATGATCGGCGCCGGCGTCCCGTTCGCGAAGTCGCACCGGCACTACTCGCACCTGCTGCAGATCTACCCGCTCTACGACGTCACCTGGGAGCGGCCGGAGCACCGGCAGATCATCGAGACGTCACTGAACCACTGGGTCGGCTTCGAGGGCGCGCTGCAGGGCTACACGTTCACCGGGGCCGCGTCGATCTCGGCGCAGATGCTGCGTGGCGACCAGGCCGCGTTCTACCTGGGTGAGCTGCAGCGGCGCTACATCCAGCCGAACACGATGTACAAGGAGTCCGGGCCGGTCATCGAGACGCCGTTGTCGGCGGCGAAGTCCTTGCAGGACATGCTGGTGCAAAGCTGGGACGGCGTGCTCCGGCTGTTCCCCGCGGTGCCCGCGGCCTGGGGCGACATCGCGCTGCGGGACTTCCGCACCGAGGGCGCGTTCCTGCTCAGCGCGTCCCGGGCCGGCGGGAAGACGCGCTGGCTGAAGGTGCACAGCGAGGCCGGGGCGCCGTGTGTGCTGCGGCCGGGTATCGACGGCGAACTGGCCGTGACGGACGCGCGGGGCCGCGCCCGCCGCTCGCGGAGGCTGGCGAACGGTGACGTCCAAGTCGAGCTCGGCCGCGGCGAGGACGCCTTCGTGTACCGGAAGGGCGACAAGCCGGACTTCGCCGTCCGGCCGGTCGCGCCGGCCGGGCCGAGTTCCCCGTGGGGCCTGCCGTGACGCCGTGATCGAGGCCTCCTTCCCGGAATCCCGCCCGGGGAGGAGCCCTTCGCGGCAGAATGGGCGGCCGACGAGGGGAGCGCGGATGAGCGAGCCGGGTGCACCGGGCGAGCGGCCGGACGAGGGTGGGCCGCGGTACCCGTACCCGCGGCAGCCCTCCCAGTATCCGCAGTGGCAGCCGCCGGCGCCGCCGAAGAAGCTGTCACCGGCCGCCAGCGTGTTGATCATCGGCTCGATGGGGGTCGTCATCCTGATGGTGCTGGCCTTCCTGGCCTGGGGTTATCCCGGGTTCCTGCGGGAGCCGGACGGGAAGGCCAGCATCGGCACCCACCCGGGCGGCTCGGTGACGCGGGTGTCGCCCACGCCGACCGTCACGGCGTCCGTCCCGAGCATCCCGGTGTCGCTCCCGGGCGGCCGGGCCCCGATGCCGAGCCGGACGAAGCCCCTGGCCGACCCGCTGACGTGCGCGTTCACCCCGGACCCCGGCTCGCCGGTGGCGAAGCGGGTCGCGCTGCCGCCCGACGGCCCGGCGCCGTCGTCCGGGACGGTCCCGGTGCGGCTGGCGACGAGCGCGGGCGACATCGGGCTCACGCTGGACCGCGCGCTGGCGCCGTGCACGGTGGTGAACTTCCTGAGCCTGGCGAGGCACGGGTACTACGACGGCACCGCGTGCCACCGGCTGTCCGTGACGACCGGGCTTCAGATGCTCCAGTGCGGCGACCCGGTGGGCGACGGCACCGGCGGCCCCGGCTACACGATCCGGGACGAGGTGTTCCCCGAGCTGACGTACGGTCGCGGCGTCCTCGCGATGGCGAAGACGTCCGAGCCCGACTCGGGCGGCTCCCAGTTCTTCCTGGTTTTCGGCGACACGCGGATCCCGCCGCAGTACACGGTGTTCGGCAGCATCGACGACGCCGGCCTCGCCGTCCTGGACACGGTCGCCCGCGGCGGCGTCGACCCGGCCAAGCCGGGCATCGGCGACGGCAGCGGCCCCCCGAAAACCCCGGTGAAACTCACCCACGTCACCACCCCGTAACTCACGTGATCAAAGCCGGATCCCGTGTGATCGGAGCCGTAACTCGCGTGATTGAAGGCGGATCTCGCGAGTTACGGCTCCAATCACGCGAGTTACGTGCCCCATCACGCGAGTTACGTGCCCAGTCACGGGTCCGAAGTGGACGGTTCGGGAGTGCTCCGGGCGAAAACCGGTGGCAGTGGGTGCGGGCGCGCTGCGATGATCCGGGGATGGCCGACACTACGCAGCCCGCCCGCACTTTCGGCTGGTGGGACATGTTCGTGCACCCCGACGAAGACCCGCGCGCCGACGGCGGGTTCGAGAACTCCGAACGCGGGGTTCTCGGTTACCTGCGCGACCGGCGCCTCACCCTGCAGCTCAAGTGCCGGGGCCTGGACGCCGAGGGGATGGCGCGCCGGTCGGTCGAGCCGTCGAACCTCTCACTGCTCGGCCTGGTCCGGCACCTGGCCGAGATGGAGCGGTTCTGGTTCCGCGAGGTGATGGCCGGGGAAAAGACCCCGAAGCACTTCCGGGCGAACGGCAACCCGAACGCCGATTTCGACGACGTCGTGGCCGACCCCGCGCTGGTCGACGAAGCGTGGGCGACCTGGCGGGCCGAGGTCGAGTTCGCCGAACGGTTCGTCGACGACGCGGCCGACCTCGGCGTCCGGGGACAGGACGAGGACGGCACCCCGCTACGCGAAGTCCTCGTCCACATGATCGACGAGTACGCCCGCCACAACGGGCACGCCGACCTGCTGCGGGAGCGGATCGACGGCCGCGTCGGCCAGTAGCTCAGACGTCCAGCACGAGCCGGGGCGATCGCGCGCGCGACACGCACGGGTACATCCGGCCCGCCGGGGCCCCGATATCGTCCCGGTGCTCGGGCTCCCCCTCGACGACGGAGACCTCGCAACTGCCGCAGACGCCTTCGCGGCAGGCGGACGGCACCGGACGTCCGGCGTGGTTCAAGGCGTCCAGCAGGGACTCGTCCGCCGGGACCGGGATCGTCCGCCCGGAACGGGCGCTCACCACCTCGAACGCCGTGCCGGGCCCGAACGTCCGTCTCGTGGGCTGGAAGCGTTCGGTGGACACCCGCGGGAAGGCCGCCTCGGCGGCGGCGAGCATCGACGCCGGGCCGCAGCAGTAGACGTCCGCAGCCGGAAGCTCCGCCGCCAGGGCCGCGAGATCCGGGCGGCCGCGGTCGAACAGCCGCACGCGGTCGCCGTAGGTGGCCACCAGTTCCGGACCGAACGGCATGGTCGCGGCCGACCGGCCGACGTACACCAGCGTCGCCGCCGCGCCGGAAGCGACGGCCGCCCGCAGCATCGGCACGATCGGCGTGATCCCGATCCCGCCCGCCAGGAACAGGTACTCCGCTGCCGGCCGGAGCGGGAAGTGGTTGCGGGGCGAGGAAACCGAGAGGGTCCGGCCCGGGCGCAGGAACAGGTGGACGTACTCCGAGCCGCCCCGGCTGAGCGGGTCGTGGCGGACCGCGATCCGGTAGGCCGAGCGGTCGCCGGGATCGCCGCACAGCGAGTACTGCCGCGTCAGCCAGTTCGGCAGCTCCAGATCGATGTGCGCGCCCGGCTCCCATGGCTCCAGTGGTCCCTCGTCCCCGCGCAGCACGAGGGAAACGACGTCGTCGGCGAGGCGTTCGACGCGGTCGAGAATCGTCTTCTGCATCGTCAGTACAGCTTCCGGTAGCCGGCTTCGAGGAGCTGCTCGAACATCACCGGGTCGGCGTTCATCAGGTCGGCGGCGATCTCGCCGGCCGAGGGCAGTTCCGCCGCGAGAGCCTGGTTCGCCGGGTCCCACAGCCGTGACCGGATCAGCGCGCGCCCGCAGTGGAAGTACACCTCGGCGACCTCGACGACGATCGCCAGCATCGGCTCCTTCGCCTCGGTCCGCATCCGGGCGAGCACGTCCGGGTCGTCGGTGACGTACGCGCTCCCGTTGACGCGCAACGTTTCCCGCATGCCCGGGACGAAGAACAGCAGGCCGACGCCGTCGTTCTCGGCGATGTTGCGGAACGAGTCGGCGATCTTGTTGCCGACGCGGTCGGGCATCGCGAGCGTGTATTCGTCGAGGACCTTCACGAAGCCGGGGTAGTCGCCGCGGGGCGAGCAGTCCGCGCGTCCGGCCGCGTCGGCGGTGGCCAGCGTGAGGAACGGCGAATGGGCGATGAAGCGGCGGGCGTGCCGGTCGATGTGGTCGCCGATCTTGGCCTTGATCATCGCCTCGGGTTCGCCCAGCCGGGCCCGCACCTCGGCCATGGCCACGCGGCGCAGCGTATTTGTGCTGGTCATGGCACAATTATGAGCAAATATTCAGATCTTGACTACTCGCTTTCCCGGGGAGTGCCGTGCCGTCGGACCAGCGCCGCATCCAGCCACGTAAACAGCCGCGTCAGGTGCGCGCCGAGCTGACCCGGCAGCGGATCCTGACCGCGGCTGCTCACGTTTTCGCCGGCCACGGCTACGCCGCCGGCACCACCAACCGCATCGCCGAGCGCGCCGGGATCTCGATCGGCTCGCTGTACCAGTACTTCCCGAACAAGGACGCGATCCTCGCCGAGCTGCTGACCCGCCACCTCGACGACGGCACGGCGGCCGCGGCGAAGGTCCTGACCGGCCCGCTGCCGGACTCGATCGAGGAGATCTTCCGCGTCTTCGTCCGGCTCGCCGTCGAAGCCCACCTCGACGACCCTCACCTGCTGCGCATGCTGATCGAGCAGGCCCCGCGGTCGGAAGAGCTGCTCGAGCGGGTCGGCCGGGTGAAGCGGACCATGGTCGGCCACACCCGCGACCTCCTGGAGGGCCACCCCGAGGTCCGCGTCGCCGACACCGCCACGGCGGCCCGCCTGGTCATCGCGACGGTCGAACTGGCCGTCCACGACCTGCTGGCCGAGCCCGACCCGATCGACGCCCGGCGGCTCGAGGACGAGATGGTCGCCATGCTGACCCGGTACGTCAGGGGGTGAACTGGTAGGCGCCCGCGTCGATCCGGGTGCCGACGGGGTTGCCGTCGACGTCGACGTTCGCGTACTTCGTCGTGCCGAGGCCGATCGCCGGGCTGCCCGCGGTGAGGATCAGGTTCGTCGCCGACGTGAACTTCGGGTCCGCGACCTTGTCCGTGGCGCCCGGCGTGAACTGCCGCTGACCGCCGAAGAAGACGTTGTGGTCGGTCGCGGTCCAGCCCGCGTCGGCGTACCCGACCTTCATGGCGGACTGGATGACGTTCTGCGTGAGCTTCAGCGTCTGGTTGGTGCAGCCGCCGTAACAGACGAAGCCCTCGGATTCGGCGTTGCTCAGCCGGAGGGAGTTGTTGCGGAAGATCGTGCCGGTGACCGGGCCGTTCTGGTCGCCGGCGCCGCGCGTCACGATGCCGCCGCGAGTCTTGGCGCCGAAGACGGCGTTGTACTCGTAGACGTTGTTGCGGGACACGCCGTCCGGGTCGTCCGCGTACGTGCCCAGCTCGGTGAAGGACTCGTTGTCCTCGGAAATGTTGTGGTGGATGATGTTGTCCGAGCCGTAGAAGAGCTCGATCGCGGCGCCGTCCAGCCCGCCGAAGTCCTCACTCACCGCGATCGACCCGCTGATCCGGTTCCAGCCGATGTCGGATCCGTTGCCCTGCACCAGGATGCCGAACGCGCCGGAGTCGTCGCTGCCGCCCGGGGTCACCCTGGTCATGTGGTTGTTGTCGACGAGGTCGTTCTGGGTGACCTCGGTGCCGTCGGCGGACGGCGCGATGTAGACGCCCGCGCCGGCCCCGGTGATCAGGTTCGACAGCACCTTGTCGTGGTCGCCACCGACCTCGACGCCGGCCCAGGAGCAGCGCCCGGCGTCGGCCGCGACGCCGACCTGCAGGTTCTGCACCGTGATGTAGTTGCCGGGCAGGTTGACGCACGCTTCTTCGTTGCCTTGGACGATCGGGCGCGCGCCGGTGCCGTAGGCACCGATGGTCACCGGCGCGGAAGCCGAACCCGAGCCTTGGACGGCGAGCCCGCCCGTCCAGGTCCGGCCGCGGCGCAGCAACACGGTGTCGCCGGGGGACAGCTTGGTGGCGGCGACCTTGGCGAGGGACTTCCACGGCGCGGTCTGCGTCCCGGCCGCGCTGTCGCTGCCGAGGGCCTGGTCGACGTAGTAGGTGTTCGGCGCCGCGGCGGCGTCGGTGGCGGTGACCGTGGTGGCCGCAAGGGCGGCGAACACACCCAACGAGAGCAGTTTCCAGTGGTTCGACATGGCGCGCGACGCTAACCCGGGCTCGTACACGGGCCGTACAACCCGCGGCTGGAGCGGCGGCCGGGTGGGCCGTGTCCGGCAACGGCGGCCCGGTTCATGCGCCCCAATGTGGCGTTGGGTGCGTTGGATGCACCGAACGCCACATTGGGTGCGTTGGATGCACCGAACGCCACATTGGGTGCGTTGGATGCACCGAACGCCACATTGGGTGCGTTGGATGCACCGAACGCCACATTGGGTGCGTAGG
>NZ_JBFBBN010000060.1:48553-59353 GCF_040682715.1 Amycolatopsis sp. NPDC051128
GGTGCGTTGGACGCAACCAACGCCACATTGGGGCTTTCCGGTCGCCGCGTCAGCCGTCTCGGTCCCTGGCCACGAGCGCCGCCTGGGTGCGGCTGGTGACGCCGAGCTTGGCCAGCACGTTCCCCACGTGCACCTTCACCGTCCGCTCGGCCAGCCGCAGCCGGGCCGCGATGTCCCGATTGGACAGTCCTTCGCCGAGCAGCTCCAGGACATCCCGCTCGCGTGGCGTCAGCGAACCGCCGCCGCTCAGCGCGGAAGCCGCTGCCGGGCTCAGCGCCGTCACGCCCTGGTGGGCGGCCCGGACGGCGGCCGCGAGCTCGTCGCCGGAGGAATCCTTCAGCACGAAGCCGGCCGCGCCCGCGTTGAGGGCTTCGCGGATTTCGCGGGGCCGGCCGACCGTGGTCAGCATCAGCACCCGGGGCGCCGCGGGCCCGAGCCGGCGCAGCACTTCGAGGCCGTCCATGCCGGGCAGGTAGAGGTCGAGGAGCACGACGTCGGCTTCCACGACCGAAGCGAGCAGCTCCGGCCCGCTCGCGTACTGCGCGACGACGTCGAGGTCCGGCCGCGCCCCCAGGATCAGCGCGATCCCCTCGCGCACGAGCGCGTGGTCGTCGACGACCTGAACGCGGATCATGCTCGCACTCTAGAGTCCGCCAGTACTGTCGGCCCATGCGCCAGTCTCTGCTCACGACGGCGGCGGTGGCCGCGGTGTTCTTCGCCAGCGGCGCCTGGACCCCGCACCAGGGCTGGGTCGCCGCGCTGCTCAGCGCGGTGCAGCTGGTGCCGCTGCTGTTCTGCCGGCGTGCCCCCGCCGTCGTGCTCGTGGTCGTCACCCTCGCGACCGCCGGGCACCTGCTGCTCGACCACCCGCGCAACACGATGTACGTGCCGGTGCTGCTCGCGCTCTACAGCACACCCCAGCGGTGGCTCGCGGCCGCGGCGGCGCTCGCCGTCGGTGCGGCGGTGTACCCGGCGAAGGGACCGGTCGACGGCACGGTCCTGGTGGTCACGATCAGCGCGGTCGCCTGGCTGCTCGGCGCCGAACGCCGTCGCGCGCTCGCCGACCGGGCCGAGCGCGCCGCCCGGCGGCTGCACGACACGCTCGCCCAGACCACGGCCGTGATGCTGGTGCAGGCCGAGACGCTGCGCGCGGTCGGCGACCTGACCGACGCCGACCGCGCGCGGCTGGACACCCTCCTGGCCGCCGGACGCGGCGCGCTGACACTGGTCCGCCGCACGCTCGACGACCTGCGGACGGACGCCGACCGCGCCCCGGACCTGGCGGAAGTGCTCGCCCGGCTGCGGACGGCGGGCCTGGTCCTCGACCGCGATCCGGTGCTGCCCGCGCTGCCGCGCCCGGTGCGGGACCTGGCCGAGCGGTTCGTCGCCGAGACGGCGGTGAACGCGCTGCGGCACAACGGTCCCGGCGTCCGGCTGCGGCTCGGCGTCCGGGTCGACGGCGACCGGCTGACGATCACCGCGCGCAACGCGCTCAAGGGAACCCCGCGGGCGGGCGGGGGTTACGGCTTGGCCGGGCTCGCGGAGCAGGCCGCGGCGGCCGGTGGCGCGCTGAGCCACGGCGCGCGGGACGGCGAGTGGGTCGTCAGCGTCGAGTTGCCAGCAGCTGCGACACGGTCACGAACCGGTAGCCGCGCTGCTTGAGCCCGTCGAGGATCGGGCCGAGTGCCTGCCGGGTCTGCTCGCGCGCCGGGTACATCGGGTGCAGGAGCACGATCGAGCCGGGCCGGACCTGGTTCACCGTCTCCGAGGTGACCGTGCCGGCGTCCGGGGTCCCGTCGGAGTCCGGTTCGACGTCCCAGGTGACCGTCGTGCGGCCGTGCGACGCGAGGTAGTGCGGGAGGGCGAAGAGCTTCTTGCCGTTGGGCGGCCGGAAGAGGATGTCGCCGGTGTAGCCGGTCGTGCGGATCAGCGCGTCGGTGGCTTCGACCTCGTCGGCGACCCAGGCGGGCGTCACGCCGATCATCCGGTCGTGGGAAAAGCTGTGGTTGCCGATCTCGTGGCCCGCGGCGGCGATGTCGTGGGCGAGGTCGGGGTGCGCCGCGATGTCCCGGCCGATGAGGAAGAAGGTCGCGGGCACCTCGCGACTGCGAAGGGTGTCGAGAATCGCGTGGGTGCCCGCGGGGTCGGGCCCGTCGTCGAAGGTGACGGCGACGATCTTCTCGGCGGTGTCGACGCGGTTCACGAGGGTCCCGAAGAACTGGAAGGTCCGCGAGTCGGCGACCTGCAACAGGGCGTAGGCACCGGCGACCACGACGACCAGCAGGCTCGCGACGACGATCGTCCACTTCCGGGCACGGCGGGATTTCAAGATCATGGCCGCCACCCTGGCGAGCGGGCCCCACGCGGGGAAGCCGCGAAGGTACTAGTACCTCTGCGGTAGGTCTGTTGGCAGGTCGCCAGCGCCCCAATGTGGCGTTCGGTGCGTTGGACGCACCCAACGCCACATTGGGGCGTTCGGGGCCAGGCTCAGAGCGGGTTGAACACGCCCAAGGGGGCGGTGCAGAACGGGCCGCCGACGTACTCGGCCGCCGCGCCCGTCGGGGCGGGCTTCGAAGCCAGCTGCTCCGCGTAGACCTCCGCGTTGTCCAGGGACTTGTACCCCAGCGCCTCCGCCTCGGTCAGCGAGTAGATCCGGCGGGTGTTGTCCGAGACGCCCCAGATCAGCCGGTAGCCCGGTGACGGCGCCGAGAGGCACGCCTCGAACAGCCGGGCCCCGTCGTCGGGGGAGAGCCACGTCGTCAGGCCGCGCGGGCCCAGCGGCAACGGCGTCTCGAAGCACGAGCCGATCCGGATCACGATGACGTCCATGCCGAAGCGCGAGTGGTACAGGCTGCCGAGCGCCTCGATCGCCGCCTTGCTGACGCCGTAGTACGTGTCCGGCCGCGGTGAGGAGTCCGCGGGCAGCTCGGAGTCGATCCGGCGGAAGCCGACCGCGTGGTTGCTCGAAGCCAGGATCACCCGGGTGATTCCCGCCTTGCGCGCCGCCTCCAGGACGACCTGCGTCCCGTTGATGTTGACGTCGAGCGTCGCTTCCCACGTGTTCTCGCGGCTGTGCCCGCCGAGGTGGATCAGCGCGTCGACGCCTTCGCACGCTTCCGCCATCGCCGCCGGGTCGGTGACCGACGCCGTCACGACCTCCTCTGACGCGTCCGACGCGGTCTGCGGGGCCAGGTCGAGCAGGCGCAGCGCCCGGCCGGGTCGCCGCAGGCGGGGGCGCATCAGGGTGCCGACGACGCCCGCCGACCCGGTGATGAGCACGCGCTGGTCCGTCATGGGGTTCCTTTCACCGAAGGGGGTTAGCGGATGCCGGCGCGGCGCAGCTGCCGCCCGAGCTCGGCGGTGGTTTCGGCGAGCAGCTCGCCGACGCGCTGGGCGTCGGCGTCGGTCACCTGGGCGATCGGCATCGAGCAGCTGATCGCGTCGGTGCCCGGGATCCGGTAGGGGATCACCGCGGCGACGCACCGGACGCCCAGCGTGCCCTCCTCGACTTCGGCGGCGTACCCGCGCTCGCGGGTCGCGGCGCACTCGGCGTGCAGGCCTTCGAGGGTGGTGATGGTGTTCGGCGTCAGCGCGGTCAGCGACGCCGGCATCAGCGCCTCGATCTCGTCGTGCGTCAGCTCGGCCAGCAGCGCCTTGCCCAGCGCGGTCGCGTGCGCGGGCAGCGTGCGCCCGACGCGGGAGACGAGGTGGGTGGAGCGCTGCGACTCGCGCGTCTCCAGGTAGACGACCTCGGTGCCGTTGCGGCGCGCGAAGTGCGCGGTGAAGCCGGTCTTCTCCCGGATGCGCTCCAGCGCTTCGGTGGCGAACGGGACGACGGCGTCGCGGTCGAGGTAGGCCGTGCCGCAGATCAGCGCGCGGACGCCGAGGCGGTAGCGGGCGGTGTTGGCGTCCGCCTCCAGCCAGCCGGCCTCCAGGAGGGTCCTCAGCAGACCGTGGAGCGAGGAACGCGGGAAGCCGGTCCGCGCGTGGAGGTCGGACAGCGACAGCCAGACGTCGTTCGCCGCGAACGTTTCGATCAGGTCCACCGCGCGACGCGCGGACTTGACGCCGGACGACTCGGCGGGGGCGCCGTCGCTCACCGCCGGGGTGTCCACCTTCTGCGGCATTTGCGCGCCTCCGTCCGGCCGTTGACTTGTGACTCCGGCCATATTAGCGTCCCGAACAGCATTCTTATGGATGAACATCATCACTATAACAGACTCCGTTCATAGATGTGAACAACGAACCGCATCAAAGTGGACGCGGAAGGGAGCCTGCGGTGCACGTACTCGACTGGGCGATGGTCTGCGCGTACTTCGCGCTGATGATCGTGATCGGCTGGTGGTCGCACAAGAGGGTCAGCGACGTGAAGGACTTCTTCACGGCCGGCGGCAAGATGCCGTGGTGGCTGGCCGGCATCTCGCACCACATGTCCGGCTACAGCGCGGTGCTCTTCGTCGCGTACGCGGGCGTCGCGTACACCACCGGCGTCACCGTCTACTTCTGGGGCTTCGCCAGCATCGGCATCGGTGTCGGCATCGGCAGCTGGCTGTTCGCCGCCCGCTGGAACAAGCTGCGCTCGAAGCTCGGCGTCGCCTCGCCGCTGGAGTACCTGGCCAGGCGGTACAACGTGCCGACGCAGCAGGCGCTCGCCTGGAGCGGCAGCCTGCTGAAGATCTTCGACATCGCGGCCAAGTGGTTCGCCGTCGCCACGCTGCTGCACGTGTTCGCCGGCCTGGACTACAACCTCGGCATCCTGATCACCGGCGCGGTCACCCTGGTCTACTGCACCATCGGCGGCCTGTGGGCCGACGCGCTCACCGACTTCGGCCAGTTCGTCATCCAGGCCATCGCCGCGATCGTGATGATCGTCGTGGTGCTGGGCAAGCTGGGCGGCATCTCCGCGCTGTGGACGATGTGGGACAAGCTGCCCGCGAGCCACGTCGATCCCGTGACGGCCAAGTACACCACCATCTTCCTGCTCGTCTACGTGCTCGTGAAGACGCTGGAGTACAACGGAGGCATGTGGAACCTGGCGCAGCGGTACATGGCCGCGCCGAACACCCACGAGGCCAAGCGCAGCGCCCGGCTTTCGTCGGCGCTGTACCTGTTGTGGCCGCTGGTGCTGATGTTCCCGATGTTCGCCGCGCCGCTGCTCATCCCCGGCGTCAAGGATCCGACGCAGTCCTACGCGATCATGACCACCACGTTCCTGCCGCCGGGCCTGGTCGGCCTGGTGCTGGCCGGGATCTTCTCGCACACCATGGCGATGGTCTCCTCCGACGCCAACGCGATCTCCGCGGTGATCACCCGCGACATGATCCCGGCGATGTTCCGCCGCGCCCGGCAGTGGACCGACGTCCAGGGCCTGAAGGCGGCGCGGGTCACCACGGTCGTGTTCGTGGCGCTGACCATGATCGTGGCCACCCAGGCGCAGAACCTGGGTGGCGTGCTGCAGATCGTGGTCAACTGGGTGGCCGCGCTGATGGGCCCGATCTCGATCCCGCTGCTGCTCGGGATGCTGCCGTGGTTCCGCAAGTGCGGCCCGCGCGCGGCGCTGGTCTCCTGGGCGGGCGGCCTGATCGACTACGCGCTGGTCTACTACGTGTTCAAGGCGAACCAGACGGTGCTCATCGCGACGCCGATCCTGGTCTCGCTCGTTCTGTACGTCGGCCTCGGGCTGCTCGCGCCCGAGCGCAGTGCGGTCGCCGACGAGATCGTCGAGACCGTGAGCGGCGGCGACGACGTCGACCGCAGCACGAAGGAAGGCACGTCCGTGCCCGCCTGACGCCGGCCATACCCGGCCGAACCCGAATAAAGGACGAGAGAGCGGAAACAGATGGCACAGAACGAGATCGAGCTGGACGGCCTGCTGGCGTTCCCCCTCACCC
This sequence comes from Amycolatopsis sp. NPDC051128, assembly GCF_040682715.1. Taxonomy (NCBI): domain Bacteria; kingdom Bacillati; phylum Actinomycetota; class Actinomycetes; order Pseudonocardiales; family Pseudonocardiaceae; genus Amycolatopsis; species Amycolatopsis sp. NPDC051128. The sequence goes on from NZ_JBFBBN010000060.1 coordinate 54,445, forward strand.
CGTTCGCCGAGGACCTCGAGGTCAACCTCGACGCGCTCGCGGAGAACGTGGAGAGCCACATCGCGGCGGGCGCCGGTGCGCTGTTCGTCGCGTGCGGCACCGGCGAGTTCAGCTCACTCTCGCCCGCCGAGCACGCCGCGGTGCTCACCCGGTCCCGGGAGGTGGCCGCCGGCCGCGTGCCGGTCTGGGTGGGCGCCGGCGGCGGCGCGGCGTCGGCGCGGGCCGGCGTCGCGGCGGCTCAGGCCGGGGGCGCGGACGGTGTGCTGCTGCTCCCGCCGTACCTCGTCACCGGGCCGCAGTCCGGCCTGGTCGACTTCGTCCGGTACGCCGTCGGCGACTCGTCCGTGCCGGTGATCGTCTACCACCGCGGCACCGGGGTGTTCACCGCGCCGGCCGCGGCGTCGCTGCTGGACATCCCCTCGGTCGCCGGCCTCAAGGACGGCTACGGCGACGTCGAGGTGATGACCCGGATCGTCACCACGATCCGCGCGCTGGACACCGAGCGCGCGCGGGACTTCCTGTTCTTCAACGGCTTGCCGACCGCGGAGGTCTCGGCCAGGGCGTACGCGTCGATCGGCGTCGCGCGGTACTCCTCGGCGGTGCACTGCTTCGCCCCGGAGATCGCGCACCGCTTCCACCGCGCGCTCGGCGAGGGCGACACGCGGGTGATGGACGCCCTGCTGACCGGGTTCTACCTGCCGCTGGTGGCGTTGCGGGACGAGTCGCCGGGCTTCGCCGTGTCGCTGGTGAAGGCCGCCGCCCGGTTGCGCGGCGACAAGGTCGGCCCGGTCCGGCCGCCGCTGGTCGAGCCGACGCCCGAGCAGGTCCGCCGGTTGGAGAAGATCGTGGAGGACGGTTTCCTCACGCTGAAGGCGCTGGGCTGATGAAGATCCTCGATGTGGTGCTGACGCCGGTCGCGTTCGCCGACCCGCCGCTGCTCAACGTCATGGGCGTGCACGAGCCGTTCGCGCTGCGCGGCGTCGTCCAGGTGAAGTGCGAAGACGGCGTCGTCGGGCTCGGCGAGTCCTACGGCGACGACGCGTTCCTCGGTGAGGTGCGCAAGGTCCTGCCGCAACTGCGCGGTCATGACGTCTTCGACCTGCCCGGCCTGCAGCGGCTGGTCGCGCGGGCGCTGTCGGACACGGTGCTGACCGACGCGCACGGCCTGATCGGCGGGTTCTCCATCCGCAAGACCATCGCGAGCGTCTACTCGCTGTTCGAGGTCGCGTGCCTGGACGCGCAGGGGCACTACCTGGGCCGCCCGGTCACCGACCTGCTCGGCGGCAGGTGCCGGGAGGCCGTCGAGTTCTCCGCCTACCTGTTCTACAAGTACGGCAAGCACGTCGACGGCCGCGAGGACTCGTGGGGCGAGATCACCACGCCGGAGACGCTGGTCGGGTCCGCGCGGCGGATGATCGACGAGTACGGCTTCCGGTCGATCAAGCTCAAGGGCGGGGTCTTCGAGCCCGCCCAGGAGGTCGAGGGGGTCCGCGCGCTGGCCGAGGCGTTCCCCGGGCACCCGCTGCGGATCGACCCGAACGGCGCGTGGACGGTCGAAACCGGCGTCCGCGTCGCCGCCGAGCTGGACGGCATCCTCGAGTACCTCGAAGATCCGACCCCGGGCATCGAAGGCATGGCGCGGGTGGCGGAAGAGGCGTCGATGCCGTTGGCCACGAACATGTGCGTCGTGAACTTCGGCGACGTCGAGCCGGGCTTCCGGGCGCGCGCGATCGGCGTGCTGCTGTCGGATCACCACTTCTGGGGCGGCCTGCGCGCCACGCAGGCCCTGTCGGTGACGTGCGAAAGCTTCGGCGTCGGCCTGTCGATGCACTCCAACAGCCACCTCGGGATCAGCCTGGCCGCGATGGTGCAGGTCGCCGCGGCGACGCCGCACCTGACCTACGCCTGCGACACGCACTGGCCGTGGAAGGTCGAAGACGTCATCGAGCCGGGCGTGCTGGAGTTCCGGGAGGGCGCCGTGGCGGTGCCCACGACCCCGGGGCTCGGAATCACGCTCGACGAGGACGCGCTGGCCCGGCTGCACGAGAACTACGTCCGATGTGGACTGACGAAGCGGGACGACGTGACGTACATGCGGAACTTCGTCGAGGGGTTCGAGCCGAACACGGTGAGGTGGTGACCCGGTGAAGGTGACGGGATACGCCTATCCCTGGGACGTGCTGGAGGACGGGTTCGCTTCGCGCGCCCGCGACCTCGGCGTCGACGAGGTGGCCGTGGCGCTTTCGTACCACAGCGCCCGTGCCGCGACGCCGTGGTCGCCGTCGCGGACGGCCGTGGTCGCGCGCCACGCCGCGTTCTACCGCCCGGTTTCCGGCGAGTGGGGCCCGCTGCGTCCGTCCACTCCGGACTGGGCCGGTTCGGACGACAGCGGCGGCGAGGCCGTCCGGCTGCTCAACAAAGCCGGCATCCCGGCCGCCGCCTGGATCGTGCTGACCCACAACTCCCAGCTCGGCTACGAGCACCCGGACCTCGTGGTGCGCAACTGCTTCGGCGAGGCCTACCCGTGGGCGTTGTGCCCGGCTCAGCCCGCGGTGCGCGAGTACGCCGCGAAGCTGACCGCGGAGGCCGTCGCCGGGCTGGAGCTGTCGTCGGTGATCCTGGAGGCCTGCGGCCCGCTCGGCGCGGTGCACCAGCACCAGCACGAGAAGACCGACGGCGTGTGGGCGCCCGCGGTGGCCCGGCTGCTGTCGATCTGCTGCTGCGACGCCTGCGCGGCAGGCTGGGGCCTCGACGCGGACACTGTCCGGGCGCAGCTGGCCAACGAGATCCGGCGGCTGATCGCCACCGGCGACCTGGGCCTGACGGCCGACGGCCTGCCGCCGTCGCTGACTCAGAAGCTTCTGTCTGCAAGACAGATGTTCACGGACAAGCTGCGGGCCGCCGTGCTGGCTCAGCTGCCCGGCGGAGTCCGGATCGTGCTGCACGGCGCGCTCGACCCCTGGGTGACCGGCGCGCTGCCCGGCCTGACCCCGGCCGCGCCGGACGACGTCGACGCCGTCGTCCTCTTCGGCTGGGCACCCGCCACGGGAGCCGACGCCGTCGCGGCGGCCCGGGAAGCGCTGCCCGAGCGGGTCGCGATCGCCAGCTACATCACCGCGGTCGCCGCCGCGCCGGTGCCGGACATCGCCGCGTACGTTGGTGAACTGGCCAAGGCGGGCGCCGCCGAGCTGCACCTGTACCACCTCGGACTGGCCGGTCCGGGTCGTTGGCCCGACCTGCGAACGGCCACCGCCGCCGCCCACGAGAACTGAGGAGCTGTTCCACCGATGAGCCAGGCCACTGACGCCGCCACGCTCGAGAAGATCCTGGCGGGGGCCGCCGCGGCCGCCCGTCCCGCCGCCGAGGCGACCCCGGTCGAACGCGCCCGCTGGCTGACCGCGGCCGCCGACGCGCTCGACGCCGCCGCGGGCGAACTGGTCCCGCTGGCGCACGCCGAGACCCACCTGCCCGCGTCGCCGCGGCTGCAGGGCGAGCTGAAGCGCACGACGTTCCAGCTGCGCCTGTTCGCCGAGGTCCTCTCCGACGGCGAGTACCTCGGCGCCACCGTCGACCACGCCGACCCGGACTGGCCGATGGGCCCGCGCCCGGACATCCGCCGGGTCAGGACCGCGATCGGCCCGGTGCTGGTGTTCGCCGCGAGCAACTTCCCGTTCGCGTTCAGCGTCGCCGGCGGCGACACCGCGTCCGCGCTCGCCGCGGGCTGCCCGGTGGTCCTCAAGGCGCACCCCGGCCACCCGGAGCTGTCCGCGCTGACCGGCCGGATCGTGCGCGAAGCCCTGCTCGGCGCGGGCGCACCCGACGGCGTCTTCGACGTGATCTTCGGGCAGGAGGAAGGCGTCACGGCGCTGAAGGACCCGCGGATCGCGGCCGGCTCGTTCACCGGGTCGATCCCGGGCGGGCGGGCGTTGTTCGACATCGCGAACGCGCGGCCCCGGCCGATCCCGTTCTACGGCGAGCTCGGCAGCGTCAACCCGGTCGTGGTCACCGAGGCCGCGATCGCCGCGCGCGGGGAAGCCGTCGCCAAGGGCTACGCCGGGTCGTTCACCCTCGGCGCCGGCCAGTTCTGCACCAAGCCGGGCCTGCTGTTCCTGCCGGAGGACCACAACCTCACCGACACGCTGCGGTCGGCGCTGGACGGCGCCGCGGCCCAGCCGATGCTCAACGACCGCATCGCCGGTGGGTACTCCGCACAGCTCGAGAAACTGCGGGAGGTCCCCGGAGTCGACGTCGTCGCCGAATCACCGTCGTCCTCGCCCGCGTTCACGCCGACGCTGCTGGCCACCACCGGCAAGCAGTTCCTCGAGGGCGGCGCCACCGTGCACGAGGAGTGCTTCGGCCCGGCGTCGCTGATCGTCACCTATGCCGACCAGGCCGAGCTGCTGCGCCTGCTCGACGTGATCGAACCGGGGCTCACCGCCACGATCCACGGCGAGGAGTCCGATGTGGACTGGCTCCGGCCGGTGCTGCCGTCGCTGGCCCGCATCGCCGGCCGGCTGCTGTGGAACGACTGGCCCACCGGCGTCACGGTGAGCTGGGCCCAGCAGCACGGCGGCCCGTACCCGGCCACGACGGCCCCGACGACGACGTCGGTCGGCACCGCCGCGATCGAGCGGTTCCTGCGCCCGATCGCCTGGCAGGGCTTTCCGGACGCCCTGCTGCCCGAACCCCTGCAGGAGGCCAACCCCTGGCAGCTGCCCCGCCGCACCGACGGCTCCCGCTGATTCGCTGACCCCGCGGGGGCGCCCCCGGTTTCCACGTTACCGCCCGGCACCGACAGTTTCGGCGCCGAGGAGCGCTCGTCCCGCGTGACGTCGAGGTTCCACAGGCTCGCGAGCCCGACCAGGGTCGCGGCCGCGTCGGCGCTGCCGCCCGCCATGCCCCCGGCGAC